>CAYTOM010000040.1:0-7785 GCA_964439335.1 uncultured Peptococcaceae bacterium
CTGAGCGGTATGAATGTCGCCGAGCGCACCCCCTACAGTGGCAAACTGGTCTTTGCCAGCTTTGCCGGCTCCCACCAAGACGCCATCACCAAAGGCTTAAAATGGCGTGATACTCATACCGATACGCCCTGGAATGTCCCCTATCTCTCTATCGATCCCACCGATATCGGTCGCGAATACGAAACCGATGTCATCCGTATCAATTCCCAATCCGGCAAAAGCGGCATTGCTTACCTCTTAGAGCACGATTACCAAATCAGCCTCCCCAAAGCAATGCAATCCACCGTCGGCAGCATTATTAAAGCCGCCTCCGACCAAAAACACGCCGAATTATCCTCCCACGAAGTCTACCAAGCCTTTTATAACCATTTTGCCAATATCAACTCACCTCTGGAATTGATAGATTTTCATTTCGTATTAGACAAAGCCATCACCGTCACCATTTATCTCAAATACCAATGCGAAATTCATAAATACACCGCCTCGGCTAACGGGCATTTAGACGCTGTCAGTAATGCTTTACACGAAAATCTGGCGATAGATTTTCACTCGCTCACCTATCACGAGCACGCTTTAGGTAGCGGTACCGATACCCAAGCAATCTCCTATGTCAGCATCACCTCGCCTGATAATACTACCTACTGGGGCGTAGGCATCAAAGACGACATCATTACCTCCTCCGTCTATGCTTTGATCAGTGCTGTCAATCATCAACTGCTAAACGAAAATAAATAATTTTTCTCCACAAAAAAACACAGCTTGTCTGAACAAGCTGTGTTTTTGTTTTCGCAATTATTTTGTTCCGAAAATACGATCTCCGGCATCGCCCAATCCCGGGACGATATAACCCTTTTCGTTCAAATGATCATCGACATTTGCACAATAAATCTCGATATCAGGATGTGCCTCGGACAAAGCCTTGACCCCCTCCGGAGCGGCAATCAAGCACATAAATTTGATTTTCTTACCGCCATAGCTTTTGATCTGGCGAATAGCATCGATCGACGAACCACCGGTTGCTAACATCGGATCAACCACTACGATCAATCTCTCGCTGATATCCTTGGGCAATTTGCAATAATATTCATGCGGCTCCAAAGTCTCCTCATCACGATACATACCGATATGACCTACCGGAGCATTGGGCACCAGCGACAAAATGCCATTAACCATACCTAAACCTGCACGCAAAATCGGCACCACTGCCAATTTACGACCGGACAGCATCTTAACAGTAGTCTTGCAAATCGGAGTCTCAATTTCCACATCCTCTAACGGCAGATCTCTGAGTGCCTCATAGCACATCAAAGTCGTAATCTCCTCGACCAATTCCTTAAATTCCTTATTACCCGTAGCTTTATTACGCATAATAGATGTCTTATGCTGAATCAACGGATGATCCAAAATTGTTACCTTTGCCATTTTTTCCAATCCTCTCTTTATATAATTTTAATTATTCCTGATGCTCACTAGTCTTTTTCGACAAAATCAAATTCGTCAAAATACCCAAAATCAGCGCACACGCTACCGATGTCAAAGTAACCTTGCCAAAAGATATCGTCAATCCGCCAATACCGGCAATCAAAATAACCGAAACAACAAACAAATTACGATCCTCGTCCAAATTGACCTGTTGAATCATCTTCAAACCGCTAACCGCGATAAAACCGTACAGTGCCATGCACACACCACCCATGACGCATGGTGGAATAGAATCAACAAAAGCGACAAACGGTGTCACAAACGAAATTAACATCGCCAAAATACCGGCAGCCGCAATCGTCACCATCGAAGCATTGCGTGTGATAGCCACACAGCCGACCGACTCGCCATAAGTCGTATTGGGGCAGCCACCGAAAAATGCACCGACCATCGAGCCTATACCATCACCGAGCAATGTCCGATGTAACCCCGGATCCACTAACAAATCCTTTTCAATAATCGACGACAAATTTTTATGATCGGCGATATGCTCAGCAAATACCACAAACGCTACCGGGATATACGCCACAGCTACCGTACCGACATACGCCGCATCAATTTGCCCCAATCCCTCTTTCGCTGTTACAAAAGTAAACGGAGGTATCTCAAAAAAGCCACCCATATTGCTAAAAACACTAAAATTAATAACACACAAACTCTCCATACCGGTCGCATTGCCTATCACCGTAAAAATCGCCGCTACAGCATAGCCTGCCAAAATGCCGACAATAAACGGAATTAACTTCAAGGCTTTCTTGCCATAGGTGCTGGACAGCATCGTTACCGCCAAAGTAACCAAACCGCAAAATAAAGCCACATACGGCGAAGTCGCCATCACGCTCTCGCCATCGACCATCGTATAAATATCACCGCTCAGCAAATCGCCAATCGCATTACCTGCTAAGGACAATCCGATAATCGCTACCGTAGGCCCGATAACTACAGCCGGCATTAATTTATTAATCCAACCTACACCGGAAATTTTAACTATAACAGCAATAATCACATAAACCAAACCGGCGAAAAAAGCTCCGATAATAAGACCCACATAGCCGACACTCATCGACACCGCACCGGCGAAAGCCGTACACATCGAGCCGATAAACGCAAACGAACTACCCAAAAATACCGGACTGCGCCCCTTGGTAAACAACAAATACACTATCGTACCGATACCTGCGCCAAACAAAGCTGCCGCCGGAGACATGTCATTACCTACAATTACCGGCACTACCAAAGTAGCCGCCATAATTGCCAAAAGCTGCTGAATAGCAAAAATAATCAGCGAACCAAATGGCGGTCTGTCGTTTACATCATAAATCATTTTCATTGCCAAATACCTCCGTTAATTTAGTTTAGTCATAAAAAAACTGACAGTGAAATAAACACTTCAAAGTCAGTTTAAATTAGCGAATATAATTCCCTATCCAATTTTGAAAAATCGGCAAAGGCAAAAAACAAACCAGCTCCGCTCAGGACTGATTGCATTTTCATAATTACCTGTTGAACGAAAAATAACTCATTTTTCCGCATAATCCATGACCTCTCCCTCAATTTCCTACCTACTATACCAAAAAACCATACTTCTGTCAAGATACCGCACATAAAATTTAAAAAAAGACAATTTATCCTACCCACAACTAACACTTAATCCTCTAAAATCACCCTAAAATGCCAAAAAGCGCAGTTCAAACGAACTGCGCTTAAAAATTATTCAGCACTGTCGGCATCATTAGTATCTGTCGTTTCTGCCGCCAAATCAGCCTTTTTCAAAACCAATTCCTCATTTTCCAATACCACCTCTACCGTATCGCCCTCGGTAAATTTACCACCGAGCAGGCTCTCAGCCAGCGGATCCTCGACCAATCTTTGAATAGCTCTTCTTAGCGGGCGCGCACCATACTCAGGGTCATAGCCCTCCTTGATGAGCTTTTCCTTAGCCTCCGCAGTAAATTCCAGCTGCATATTTTTCTCTGCCAAACGCTTGCGCAAATCTTTTAACATCAAATCTACGATTTGAGAAATATGCTCCTCATTTAACGGATGGAAAACGATAATCTCATCAATACGATTCAAAAACTCCGGACGGAAAGTGTGGCGCATTTCCTCAAGCATCCGCTCCTTGGTCTTGCTAAAATCGTCCTCTGCCTTATCCAAGCCATTGCTAAAGCCCAGCTTGCCCATTGCTTTAACATTTGACGCTCCGACATTAGAGGTCATGATGATAACCGTATTTTTAAAATCAACCGTCCGCCCTTGGGCATCGGTCAGACGCCCATCGTCCAAAATCTGCAACAAAATATTAAAGACATCAGGGTGAGCCTTTTCGATCTCGTCAAACAAAATTACCGAGTAGGGCTTTCTGCGGACCGCCTCGGTCAATTGACCGCCCTCATCATAGCCCACATAGCCCGGAGCCGCTCCGACCAGCCGAGACACCGAGTATTTTTCCATATACTCGCTCATGTCGATACGGATAATCGCGTCCTCATTGTCAAACAAACTCTCTGCCAAAGCCTTGGCTAATTCGGTCTTGCCCACACCGGTAGGTCCCAAAAACATAAACGAACCAATCGGGCGTTTCGGATTTTTCAATCCCGAATGCGCTCTGCGGACAGCCTTGGCAATAGCGGTTACCGCATCGTCCTGCCCCACTACACGCTCATGCAAAATGTCCTCCATCTTGAGCAATCTCGCAGTATCAGCCTCCTGCAATTTCGTCACCGGTACACCGCTCCACGAGGACACAATCTTGGCAATATCCTCCGCCGTCACCTTTTGCGTATTGCTATTAGCCTCATTTTTCCATTTCTGCGTCTGCTCCTGCAAATCACTGCGCAGTTTTTTCTCTTTATCGCGATACTCTGCCGCTTTTTCAAACTCCTGCGCCACAATTGCCGCCTCTTTTTCCTTGGCAATCTTGGCGATTTCGTCCTCAATAGCCTTGACATCGACCGGCGCTGTATACGCCTGCAAGCGTACTCTGGAAGCAGCCTCGTCAATCAAATCGATCGCTTTATCCGGTAAATATCTGTCGGAAATATATCTGCTCGACAACTTAACCGCGCTCACAATCGCCTCATCGGTAATTTCTACCTTGTGATGAGCCTCGTATTTATCTCTAATACCCTGCAAAATTTCAATCGCATCCTCCTCCGACGGCTCATTCACCATGATCGGCTGAAATCTACGCTCCAAAGCAGCGTCTTTTTCGATATGCTTACGATACTCATCCAGCGTAGTTGCACCGATTATCTGCAAATCACCACGCGCCAATTCCGGCTTCAAAATATTCGCCGCATCTAAAGCACCCTCAGCCGCACCGGCACCGACCAAAGTATGCATTTCATCGATAAAGAGGATAATATTTTTATTTTTCTTGACCTCGTCCATGATTTTTTTCAGTCTTTCCTCAAAATCACCACGATACTTGCTACCGGCGACCAATGAGCCCATATCCAAAGTCACGATCTCTTTATTACGCAAAATTTCCGGTACCTTGCCCTCGACGATACGCTGCGCCAATCCCTCCGCGATAGCCGTCTTACCGACACCCGGCTCGCCAAGTAGCGCAGGATTATTTTTTGTACGGCGGCACAACACCTGAATTACTCGCTCAATTTCATTCTCACGCCCGATGACCGGGTCGATTTTGCCCTCTTTCACCAAAGCATTCAAATTGCGCCCAAACTCATCAATCGTCCCTCGTGCCGTATTGCCATCATCACTCATGCCCTGATAATTATTCAAATCATTGACATTGCCGGCACCGTTTAATAACGCCTGCACCTGCTTGCGAATTTTATCCGGCGTAGCCCCTAGAGCATTTAGCACCTGAAACGCTACACCCTCGCCCTCACGCACTAATCCCAACAGCAAATGCTCCGTCGCAATATAATTTACACCCCAGCGCACCGCTTCGTCCTGCGCTAACTCAAAGACCTTCTTAGCACGCGGAGTCAAAGTCATCTCACTGCCTACTACTGCATTGCCGGGAGCAATCATTTTTAAAACCATCTCGCGCACCTCATTAGCCTCGATACCTAATGAGCCTAATGCTCTGGCAGCGACACCCTGCCCCTCATCTAAAATACCCAACAAAATATGCTCCGTCCCTACAGACTGATGATGCATATTTCGGGCTTCCTCTTGCGCTAAATATACTACTCTTTGGGCTTTCGCCGTTAATCTTTCAAACATAATTAGTCACTCCTTTAGCTTTCTACACTCATTAATATAAAAAGCACCCACTTTTTACTTTACGCCAAATATTGTTTAACCTGACCGGCTCTGAATAAATCGCGCTCAGTCTCATTCATATCATTATTCTTGGCAATCAGCTGTAAATATCCCGGTTGCACCAGCATATACAAGCCACTCACCGTCTCCAAGGTCAAATGCCCGATAATTCCCGTAGCTACGCCCAAGCGCACCAGCGAAATCAAGCCCAAGCTCTCTCTGGACGACAAATAGCGCGCATGAGTTAATGTCCCCAAGGCTCTCCAGCATTTGTCCTCTAACTGTACCTTGTTATGCTCCAGCAAATAATTACGAGCATTTCTCTCCTCACGAATTAATTGCTGATTAACCCCATACAGATTAGTCAAAATATCATTCTCACTTTGCCCCAAAGTCAGCTGATTGGAAATCTGGTACAAATCACCTATCGTCTCACTGCCCTCGCCATAAAGCCCACGCACCGTCATACCGACATTGCTTAACTGATTTAGCACCCCTAATTGCTTAGTCAGCGCCAGTCCCGGCAAATGCATCATCACCGAGCCACGCAAACCATTACCCAAATTAGTTGGGCAGCATGTCAGATAGCCATAGCGTTCATCAAAAGCATACTCGCTTTCCACCTCAATTTTATCATCGAGCTTATCAGCCTTATCCCAAAGCCCCATTAAATCCATGCCCGGAGCAAAGCACTGTAAGCGCAAATGATCCTCCTCATTTACCATAATCCCGGTCAAATTGTCCTCATCTAAAACCAATCCTTTATACTTGCCATCGCCACCGGCTTGCTCAGGCGAAATCAAATGCTTTTCCAAAAGCACTCTTTTTTGCAACCCCGACAATTCCTCTAAATTAATAAAGCGATATTCCGGATTTTTCTCGCAAAAATTACGCATAATATCCAAAACCTGCTGACTGCTCTCTGCGGTAGCCTTGAGAGGAAACGGATAATTGGCAAAATTACGCGCTAATCTGATACGCGAGCACAAAACCACATCAGCTTGCTCACCTTTACCCATACTCCATGGGCTATTGGTACTTTGAAATAACTCAGCCATTTTTTATTCCTCCTTTGCCCCTTGGTCATTACTCTGACTGTTATTTTGCCTCATATTAGCCTGCTTAGATTGCTCAGTCTGCTCCAAGGCACGAATCTGATCACGCAGCACCGCTGCCTGCTCAAAATCCTCCTCGTTAATCGCAATCTTTAATTTATCGCGCAAATCATCGATCTGGCGTCGCATCTTTAATTCCTCATGACCCTTCTTGGGCACCTTGCCATTATGCACAGTACTACCATGAATCCTCCGCAACAATGACGGCATATAATCACCAAAATAATTATAGCATTCCTTGCAGCCTACCTTGCCCTCCCGGCGAAACTCATCAGCTGTCATACCGCAAAATGGGCAAGCATTATCCCGTTTGACCTGACGGACATAGCCCTCATTATGCCCCTCGGCGATTCCCTCCGGATTGAAAAAGCCGCCGATAAAATCTGCCATCGAAAAATCAGGCAAAAGCCCAAATTTATGCTTACCATCAAAAGCAAAAAAGTCATTAAACTCACCATTTTGTTTCAGCTTAGCCGCACACTCCTCGCACAAATGCTTTTCCTCTTTCAGACCATTGACCACCTTGGTATAATGAATAGTCGCCGGATTCTTTTTACACATCTCGCAATACATACACTCGCACCTCCTAAAATTTATCGAGCCATTATCTACATATTCCTCACTACTGACTGATAGCACTCAAAGCGTGCTTGAGCAAATTAGCTCGCAAACTATCACGGTTTTTCTTTTCACCGCCTAAAACACGGTCTTTAAGCATCGTCTTTAAAATCAATGCCTCTCTATCCTCTAAATATCCTTGCCCCAGCAAATATTCCAGCAGTCCCTCAGCCTCATTTTGACCGATTTCCTCGCCGATTGACTCATTCAGCACCTGCTTTAAATCATCATCAAACGACAAGCACACAATCCGCACAAATCCGCCACCACCGCGTCTGGACTCTACCAAATAGCCCTGCGCCGGCGTAAAACGCGTGCTCAACACATAATT
>CAYTOM010000041.1:0-7762 GCA_964439335.1 uncultured Peptococcaceae bacterium
AGGTCTTGGTAATGCCGACCATTTCGATATAAGCAATATGGTTGTCCATCCCGTCGCACTCCTTATAATTAAAAAATCGCCGTAGTCTCAAGCGGCGATACTATATGATATAATTTTACACTTTAATGAAATATTCGTCAAGAAACATTATGCTAATTTCTAAAAAAAAATCTATAGTTGAAAATAGTGATAATCAGTGCCAGAATTAAGAAAAATTTTTGCGTGGTATAATCTGACTTGATTAAAAAGATGAGGATAAATGAATAACGAATGATAAAAAATATTTTTATGTTATAACAGCATTTCTTTGGAAGTTTTGTTAGATTTTAAGGCAAAAATATGCTATAATAATATTAAATAGATGAATACTTATATATTTATAAAAAAAGGGGTGGTTCGATGTTTGAGATAGGTGATGTAGTGCTATATACGGCGAGTACGATTTGTCGCATTTCGGATATTACAACGAAAAATTTTGGCAAGGAAGAAATGGAATATTATATCCTGAGTCCTATTTATGATGAAAATGCAACTGTATATATCCCGACAAATAACGAAAAATTGATTGGTAAAATGAGGAGCGTCATTTCAAAAGAGGAAGTATTGGCACTGATTCATAATTTGCCCCAAACTGATGTGATTTGGATTGATGATGAGAATAAGCGCAAGGAAACTTTTCAGCATATTATCGACTCCGGTGATAGAGCAGAATTATTGCGGATGATTAAGACTTTGTATATGCATCAGCAGGCAAAGTTGCAAATTAAACGCAAAATGCATGTCTCGGACGAGCGATTTTTTAAAGATGCGGAAAAATTGATTTATAATGAATTTGCCTTTGTTTTGGATATTTCACCGAGCAAGGTGGTAGAGTTTATCAATCATGAATTAGCTAAGGAAACTTGAAAATTTAGCAAAGATTAACGCTTATGATTTTCGCTATTCTTGGGATGCTAATAGTATTCTAAGAAAGTGAGGTCAGTGCTATGAAAAAGAATGTCGGCTTGTGTGAAGCATTTTTACGGACGATGGTAGGTTTTGCGCTTTTTGGCAAGGGGATAAACTGGCGGAATAATTTGAGCTTGTTAGTGGGCTCGATGGTTTTGGCGAGTGGTATCACCAGATTTTGTCCGGCTTATCAGTTGATTGGCAAATCCAGCTGTGATACGCCGTGGGAATGTGCGAAAAGTACGGTGGGCAAGATAAAGCATTAAAAAGATTTATTTGCAAATGATGAGAAATCCTCCTATAATTAGGCTCATAAGGCTTAAATGATAGGAGGATTTTTTATGGATATGGATCGTAGTAAGGCGTGGGATTTGTTATGTCAGTATAATAAAGAAAGTTTTCATTTGCAGCATGCTGTGACGGTTGAGGCTGTGATGAGATATTTTGCCGAAAAATTAGGCTATGGTGCGGAGGCTGATTATTGGGGTATGGTGGGATTGTTGCACGATATCGATTTTGAGATGTACCCCGAGGAGCATTGCCAAAAAGCTCCGGAACTGCTGGTTGGCTATGAGGCAGGATTTATCCATGCGGTATGTAGTCATGGGTATGGTTTGGCGTGTGATGTCAAGCCGGAGCATGAGATGGAAAAGGTGCTGTATGCGGTAGATGAGCTGACCGGGCTGATTTGGGCAGGGGCATTGATGCGGCCGTCCAAAAGTGTGGCTGATATGGAATTAAAAAGTGTGAAAAAGAAATATAAAGATAAGCATTTTGCGGCAGGTTGCTCCAGAGAGGTCATTGCTAATGGCGCCGAAATGCTGGGCTGGGAATTGGATCGCTTGTTGGGTGATACTTTAGAGGCGATGCGTGCCGGTGAAGAATATATTAATGCCGAGATGGCGAAATTAAGCTAAAAATCAGCGTAGATAGTTTTGGTGATTGGCAGAGAGATAAAGAAAAAAGCAGTCGTTTTTAACGACTGCTTTTTTAGTGTAGTTTGCAGTTTAATTTAGTCTAATTCTGCTTGGCACAGATGATTATTTGCCTGATTGAAATAGTAGAATGTGTAGCCGGTGACATAGCTACCGTCGATATAGGTGCTGGTAAGCGAGGTAGTGTCGGCAGATTTAAAGACTACGCGACCGCTATTGTCAATGACTAGGATACGGTAGGGATTATTCGGAGTTTCGGCAAAGGTCACAATAGCGTGGTCGTTTTTTACAGTAAAACCGCTATAGCCTACAGCATCGAGAATCATTTGGATTTTGTTATTGTGAGTAGCGAGATACAGCTGATTTTCGGTACCGTTATTCGCAGAAATAAAGACATTGCTATTGATATGGTCGTTAGAGTAGACTGAGCCGAAATCGGTTATTTTGTAGCCATTGCCCGGAGCAACTGCTAAATGGTCGGTAGTGCCACTATCGATGTCGTAGCGATAGATGATATTATCCATCGTGTAAAAGATGGTGTTGGCATCACCGGTGAAATAGCTGACATGGACACCCTCGGGGGTGATGCGGGTGGTTTCTCCATTAGTAATATCTACGCAATAAATGCCTGTTACTTCGGAGTAATCGCCATTGGCGACTTTTTCGTAGGCGAGGGTTACATTAAATGCCGGGATATAGAGCTTGTTACCTCTCCAGCAATAGCTGGTAGTGGTGCCATAGCCTTCGCCTTGTTCATTGACAAAATAGTTTAAGCCGTAGGCATAGTCGGGAGAGCCTAAATTTACCCATTCATCATTATCGTTTTTGATGGATAAATTGCCACTGCCACTCATGGCGCCATTGAAAAATTTGATTTGAGTACCGTTAATCATGGTGCGATTATTAGCCGGTAATTCGGTGGCACCGTTGGGGTTTAGGATATAGTGGCAGGTGCTACCCATTGAAGCACCGCCGATATGATAGGTCAGCATGACTTGCCCGTCTTCGTTATATAAACTGGGCCAGACCGGCAAATCGGAGGCGTAGTTGATAGGCAGATTAAAGACATCAGTGTATTGCTTGGCAGAGCTATCGATAATAGCGCACATAATTTTGTCGTTGTTTTCGCCTACATAGTAGACATATTCGCCATCGGTAGCGACGATATTTTTGAGGTCGTTATCGGTGGTTTGTTTGGGTAAGGTGAGATTTTTGGTAATGGCATTATTAGCAGAGGTGATAGTTAAGCCGTTTTTGTTGTCAAAGCTGTATTCCCAGTTAAATTCATCGACACAAAAACGCCAGGTCATCGGGAAATAGGTGACATCGCGATAAATCAAAAGGGGGTATTGCTCTTTTGAATTATCAATATTTTGCCCATTTACTGTGATAGGAAAGGCGGCGATTTGGGCAGTGGAATTTTTAGCGTTTTTCTGGGATTGGGTGTAGGGGTTGTAGGCACCTTGGATACCGGTAGTATCGATAAAAAGCCCACTTTTGCTATCCTGCCAGGCGGTTTCCAAGCCTAAGAAACGGCAATCGTAATAGGTCATCGGGAAATAGGTGATGTCGTTATAGACGATCAAGGGATATTTGCTGTAGCTATTATCCATGACAGTGCCGTTTAAGGTAACGGTGAAATTAGGCAAATTCACTTTGACGGTGCTTTGGGCAGCATAGGCAGGGATAGCCGTAGGGACGGCTAAAGCTGTAGCTAAGGCAAGTGATAGTAGTTTCTTTTTCATAGTAGCAGTCCTTTCTGATATGGATTTGGGAAATATTTAGCTGTGGTAAAAATATCTTCACATTTTAATCATAAATTAACTATATAGGAAAAAGATATGCCAGTCAATGCTTATTTACTAATCTTGACAATTACTTGATAATTGGTTAAAGGAGGGTATCGAGGAAAAAAGGTTTTAAATTAGCCTGCTTTTAAATGTTGTGTCAAAGTGGTAAATGTGCTATAATAAAATGTCATAGAAAATGAGGTGAGGTAGTGGCACAGGAAATAGTAGGGCAGATAGCTAATTTAAGCAAACATGTGAAAGCAAAATTGGATATTTTAGCGGAGATGATTTGCCCTAAAAATCAAATAGTTTCGCCGGAGATCGCGGAAATGATGGCTGAAATCACCAGAGAGATAAATAAGGAAGTAGCGATATATTTAGACCGTTTCGGCAGAATTGAAATGCTGAGCATAGGCAGTGATGCGACGGCACCATTGCCGGTGATATCTAAAAAGCGTAAAGAATGGGGATTGTGCGGACTGAGGGCAGTACATACGCACCCCGGTGGTGATCCGCGTTTAAGTGGACCGGATTTAAGCGCGTTAAGCCAGCTGCATTTAGATATGATGTGTGCGATCGGGGTAGGCGAGGAAAATTTGGCTTTTTCGGTGGCGATATTAGCCACTGCCGAGGGTAAGCTATCTAAATCGGCACAGCTTTATGAGTATATCCGAGAAAGCGATTTTTATCGTGTAGATGTGTTGGGGGTTATTGCTCAGCTGGAGCGGAGTTTGGATAATGTCTATCTGCATGAGTTGGCTGAGGAAAAAGAACGCGTGGTTTTGGTTTGGGTTTTGCCGTCTAAGCTAAGCACGCGTGAGGAAAATGAGCGTATTATGGAACTGTGTAATTTGGCGAAAAGTGCTGATTTAGAGGTAGTTGAGCAAATTATTCAGCATAAGGATAAGCCCGATGGAGTGTTTTGCTTAGGTCGAGGGAAACTGGCAGAATTAGCGATGACGATGCAAAATCATCATGCGGATTGTGTGATTTTTGAAAACACACTCTCACCTGCGCAGGAAAATAATTTGACGCAGGTGTTGGGCAAAAAGGTATTGGACAAAAATGGGTTGATTTTAGATATTTTTGCTGCTCGTGCTCAAAGCCGCGAGGGACAATTACAGGTCGAAGCAGCGCAATTAAATTATTTATTGCCACGCTTGAGTGGGCAGGGCGTGAGTATGTCGAGATTAGGCGGCGGTGTAGGGACGAGAGGTCCGGGAGAAACTAAGCTGGAGACTGATCGCCGCCATATTCGCAAAAGATTGGACAATGTCCGCCGAGAATTGGAGCAGGTGGAAAAACAGCGCGAGGTAAAAAGGCAAAAGAGAAAGAAAAACCGGCTACCGCAGGTGGCATTGGTGGGCTATACGAATGCCGGCAAATCATCGCTGTTAAATTGCTTGACCGGAGCGGATATTTATGCGGAGGACCAGTTGTTTGCGACTTTGGATACGACGGTGCGCAGTCGGGAAATTGATAAGCATAAAATATTGCTGAGTGATACGGTAGGATTTATTCGTGATTTGCCGAAAGAATTGGTAGAGGCGTTTCAAGCGACTTTAGAGGAATTAAAAGACGCTGATTTGCTTTTGCATGTGGTCGATGGGTCTAATGAGAGCTATCGGGAGCAGATTCAGGCGGTGGAAAATATTTTGCGCAGGATAAAGGTCGCTGATAAGCCGATGATTTATGTGTTTAACAAAATAGATCTGGTGGAGGAGGCACATTTTTTAGTAGATGGTGATAGTGTCCATGTTTCGGCTAAGACCGGTCAGGGGCTAGATGAGCTGCGTGAAATGATTTTTCAGCACTTTTTTAGTGAGGATAAAAGTTTAGAGATATTTTTACCTTTGGCGGAAATGGGAAAAATGAGCCGTTTTTACCAAATTGGTAATGTTGAGGGTGTAAATTACACCGAAAATGGTGTACACTTTAAGATAATTAGCGGTGATTTGCCGTATGAGTTAGAAAAATATGTCCAAAATACAAACAATACACAGATGGAGAGAGAATAATGGAAAAATATTTTCAAGCGTTGCAGGAGAAATATGACATTTCTGATGAGCTGTTGGCATTAATGCAGGAGTGCTATAGGGAATCAAAAAATTCGTGGGCTCAAATCAATGAGGTCACAGCGTACAATCAATTAAAGGTGCTGAATGCGTTTCAAAAAAATAAAGCCGGAGATTTTCATTTGAATGGCTCGACCGGCTATGGCTATGGTGATGTCGGCAGGGATTTGTTTGAAAAAATTTGGGCTGATGTCTTTATGGCGGAAAGTGCTTTGGTGAGAGCGAGCATTTTATCCGGTACTCATGCTATTGCGATAGCTTTGCTGGGGATTATCGAGCCGGGAGATGAGTTTGTTTCGATTAGTGGGATGCCATATGATACCCTGCAAAAGGTTATCGGGCATGAGGATAAAAAGGAAGCCGGGACATTGGCGGCTATCGGGGCAAAGCATCTGGTGGTTGATTTGAAAGACGATGATTTTGATTATGAAAAAATTGCCGAAACGGTGCATAAGGGTACAAAAATGGTGTGTATCCAGCGCTCGCGTGGCTATAGCTGGCGCAAAAGCCTGAGTATCGAAAAAATAGAGCGAGTAGCGAAATTTGTAAAGGAAATTGACGAAAATATTATTATTTTTGTGGATAATTGCTACGGTGAGTTTGTCGAATTTAAGGAACCGCTAGAGGTCGGGTGTGATTTGATTGCCGGCTCGTTGATTAAAAATCCCGGGGGTACTTTGGCTCCCAGAGGTGGTTATGTCGCAGGCAGGGCGGATTTGGTGGAATTGGCGTCGATTAGACTGTCGGCTCCGGGAATCGCCGGTGAGGTCGGCTCGGCTTTGGATTTTAATCGTTTGGCTTATCAGGGATTGTTTATGGCACCGCTAATTGTGGAGCAGGCTTTAAAAGGGGCAGTGTATGCGTCGTGCTTATTAGAAAAAATGGGCTATGAGGTCTCGCCACGCTATGATGAAAAAAGAGCGGATATTATTCAGGCTATTAAGCTGGGCTCGGCAGATAAAATCAGAAAATACTGCTTGGGTATCCAAAAGGCATCGCCGTTGGATTCGTATGTGACACCATATGATACGCCACTACCGGGGTATGAGGATCCGATTATCATGGCAGGTGGTACTTTTGTGCAAGGCTCATCGATTGAGCTAAGTGTCGATGCACCGATCAGACCGCCGTACATTGCCTATATGCAGGGTGGTATCTCGGTGGCGCAAGTCATAGCCGGAGTGGCGGCGGCTGCCGGAGAAATGGAGAAATAAAGATGAATTGGGCAGAGGTTTTTTTGATCGTAGTGCTATTGATCGGCTTTTTTGGCACGATAATTCCTATGGTGCCGGGGCTGGGAATGATGTTTGCGGCGATATTGATTTACGGTTTTTATGATGGTTGGGTGCTATATTCGCCTATTTTGGCGGTAATAGCCGGTGTCTTTACGATATTGGGGGCAGGTATAGATTATGCCGGCTCGGCTATCGGAGCCAAGAAATTCGGTGCGAGCAAGCATGGTGTGATAGCTTCTTTGCTGGGCGGTGTAATAGGGCTACTGCTTTTTAGTTTTGTGGGTATGCTGATTGGCTCGGTTTTAGCACTGGTTTGTGTGGAATATTATGAAAAGCGAGATTTGCTGAAAAGCACGAAAACAGCTGTCGGTGTGCTGGTGGGTAATATCGTAGGGATAGCCTTGCAAGCAGTGATGGCGATGGGGCTTTTCGGCTATGTATTTATTAAGTTAGTGTAGGAGGCAGGGTATGTTAAATATAGGGGTAATTTTTGGTGGTCCAAGCGGTGAGTATGAGGTATCATGCAATTCAGCCGGAGCAATTTGTGCCAATTTAAAGAAAGATAAGTATAATGTCGTACCTATCGGTATGAGTAAAGAGGGCAAAATGTACGCCCCGATTAAAGAAAGCGATATTAAATCCTTTGATGCGGCATTGTATAGCCAAAATGAGGTCAATTTGCCGGCGAAACCGGGAGGGTATCTCTGTAGCAATGATGGCAATGTGGTGGCAAAACTAGATGCGGTGATTCCGATTATTCATGGGACTTGCGGTGAGGA
>CAYTOM010000042.1:0-7758 GCA_964439335.1 uncultured Peptococcaceae bacterium
ATTTTCCAAACGATTTTGCCGGTTTCTTTAGAGATAATTGCCAAGATATTGGACTCACGAGCATCCCAGATGATGTTATCCGGATGGAATCTTTCGTCGCCTTGGTCATACCATTTATTCGGACCTAAAACGCTCATCGAGTTGATGTGCATCCAGTCACTCTGTCCCTCTTTGCCAATCGGATGGAAGTTAGGATTGCGGAAAAGGACATTTTTCTGAGTTTCATCAAAGCCTAAATCTTTGAAATGCTGGTTGACATTCCATTTCCAAACGATGTTGCCTTCCCAGTCTACCTCGATGATGCAGTCATCAAGCAATCTTTTGTCGGAGATTTTATGATTGTAAACATCTTCGTGGCAGAGAATCAAGGTGTTACCGCTGCTGGTTTTAGCTTCCATACCGGGTACATAGTAACCTACCGGATTGCCCTCACGCTGATAGTCATGATGCTGACGAGCTAACCAATATTTTTTGCCCTCATCATCTTCAAGGTATTCTTTTTTATTGAAACTCCACACAACATTACCATCCCAGTCAATTTGGGTGACATCTGCCATGTCTTGATAGCCATATTGCTCTAATCTTCTGCCTAAACTACCCATGATATGACCGCCGGGCAACATTTTATTGGGGAAACCTTGGAAATCTTTCCAAGTTCTCACTACTTTACCGTTCATGTTAACAAGCACAGCGCCTTCGCCAACAACTGACATCAGAGTATAGCCGCTCCATGCTTTTTCGGGATCATAAATCGTGGTTCCCATGGGGAAAACATTTGGTGTACCCATTAATACATCCTCCTTAAAATAAACTGAAATAATATTAAACATATCTACCAATTTTATAGTACCATGTTTTAAACTATCCGGCAATCGTAAAAACAAAATAACCCCATATCAAAAAAATTGATGATATGTCGCATACTATCACATAATGCTAATACAAGCAAATATATGCCTATTTTTGGCGTTTTTGTTTTTTTACCGCCAGCATAAATTTAGGAAGTGCTAAGACACGCTTAAAACGGCTGGGTTGTTTGATGACGCGATAAAGCCATTCTAAGGACATTTTCTGCATCCATTTGGGAGCGCGTTTGAGATTACCGCTGATGACATCAAAGCTCCCTCCTACTCCCATATAGACAGCTGTCGGCAATTCATGCATATGCTGAGTGATCCAGTATTCTTGGCGTGGAGCTCCCATGCCAACTAAAATAATATCCGGAGCTTTTTCTCTGATATCGTTTAAGACGGCTTCGTTTACTGCCGGATCTTTTAAAAAGCCATCGTGCGTACCGACGATTTGGCAATGATACCGCTGACTCAATTTTTCCGCAGCTATTTCAGCTACTTGCGGAGCTGCCCCCAGCAGATATATCCGCCAGTTTAATTCACCGGCTTTATCACAGATAGCGTAAATCAAATCGATACCAGTTACTCTCTCCGGTAATGGTTGCGCTAATTCATTGCTAGCCCAGATGACACCGGAGCCATCAGCGGTAACTATATCAGCGTTATTGACTACCTCCTGCATTTTCGCATCATGATTTGCCATGTATACGATTTCGGCGTTGGCTGTCACGATATAGGCAGGCTCTTTTTTGCCAAGCAAATCAGCAATTTTTTCCACAACTTCCTTTTGTGTAAGACGATCTATTTGTGTGTTTAAGATTTGCACCTTTGTGCTCATGGTTTTGCTCCTTTTTAATAGGAATAATTATCATCATTTTCCCAATCTAAGCGGATAATTTCGATATTAGCTCTCTGTGCCATGTTAATAGTTTGGGCAGTACCGCTTCTGGTGTGCTCATCCAGACAAGCTGTAATAAGCCGCTCGCTGTGGTCAATCATGTATTGGTTGCGTAGTCTGTAGGCATTTTTCCAGTTATCTCTGGAGCCAACTACGGTGATTTTGTCGGCATTGTGCAAAATGTATTGCTGACGGGATTGATATTCACCGTAGAGCTTATTATTATGCTCACTAAAGGGCTGAGCTATTTCCAAAGTCAAATCATGCTCAGCCCTTTGCGCTAATACTGCTTCTGCTGCCCACATATCCCAGCCTAAAGCTCCACCGACGATGAAATAATCATACCCACAGTGGATAGCATCTAGTATGGCTTGGGATAGTCTGGCTTTAAGTACGACACAGCGAGAATCTGTTTCATCGAATTTCCAGGGGAATTTTTGCGGTCGATGCCCGCTGAAAGTGCATACTTTCATTAATTTCAACCTCGCTGAATTATTTTTAAACCAAGGTTTATTGCTCGATTACGGCGATTAATTCGCCTGCTTCTACTTGTTGGTTTTCCTTAGCTACGATAGATTTAATTGTACCACTGGCAGTGGAAAGGACATTAGTCTCCATTTTCATCGCCTCTAAAACGGCTATCGGCTGATTTTCGGTAACCTGCTCGCCCTCTTTTACTAATATTTTTACTAAAATACCGGGGATATTGGCACCTATTTCTAACGGATTGTCCTCATCAGCCATCAATTTACTGCTGCTTGCCTGCACAGTTTGGATAGATTTATCGCTGACTAAGATACTGCGGCGATTGCCATTGACATCAAAGATGACCTGGCGATTGCCCTCAGCATCAGCCCATTTGATTTCGATTAATTTCACGCTCAAGGTCACGCCCTCGGCTAAAGCTACTTCGTTTTCTTCGCCCTCAGCCAAGCCATGGAAGAATACCTCGCTGCTCATATAGCGGAAATCGCCGTTTTCGCTTTTTTCTTTCAGATAGGTTTCGTATACTTTGGGATAAAGAGCATAGCTCAAAATTTCCTGCATATTGCCCTCTAAGCCAAATTCGTCTTGCAAATATTTCCGAATAGCCGCAAAATCCTCATCAGGCAATAATTCGCCCGGACGACAAGTAATCGGCTTGCGATTTTTCAAGACTACTTTTTGTAAATCCGGGGGGAATCCGCCCTCCGGCTGACCCATCATACCCTCGAAATACGAAACGATGGAATCAGGAAAATCGATATCCTTGCCTTTTTCGCAGATATTTTCCGGAGTTAAGTCATTTTGTACCATAAATATCGCCATATCACCGACTGCTTTGGAGGATGGGGTTACTTTGACGATATCGCCCAGCATATCGTTGACAGTTTTATACATATGCTTGACATCTTCAAATTTATGACCTAAACCAAAGCTCTCAACTTGTGGTTTAAGATTGGAATACTGTCCACCGGGGATTTCATATTTATAAATTTCGGCAGTGCCGAATTTTAAACCGGTCTCCATTTTGTTGTAAATCGGGCGGATATAATCCCAGTAGTTCGATAATTTCTGCAAATCATCAACATCTAAGCCGGTATCACGCTTGGTATTAACTGTAGCGGCGACAATCGAGTTTAATGCCGGCTGACTGGTCAAGCCTGCCATCGAGTTAAAGGCAGCATCGATGACATCTACCCCTGCTTGGGTCGCCATCAAAACTGTAGCGATACCATTACCGGAGGTATCGTGGGTATGCAAATGAATAGGAATGGAAATTTCGTCTTTTAATGCCGAAATCAAAGTATATGCAGCTTGTGGTTTTAATAAGGCGGACATATCTTTGATACCTAACATATGACAACCGCGGTTTTCTAATTCTTTAGCCATTTTTACATAGTAATCCAAGGTGTATTTGGTACGGCTTTTGTCCATAATATCGCCGGTATAGCAGATACAGCCCTCAACTACCGAATTGGTTTTTAAAGCCTCATCAATAGCTACTTCCATACCTTTGATCCAGTTTAAGGAGTCGAAAATACGGAACACATCGATACCTGCCTGCGCTGATTCACGCACAAAGGCACGAATTACATTATCCGGATAGCTTTTATAGCCGACGGCATTGGCTCCACGCAAAAGCATCTGGAATAAGACATTCGGAATTTTCTCTCGCAAGGTCGCTAATCTTTCCCAAGGAGATTCTTTTAAGAAACGATAGCTGGTATCAAAGGTCGCTCCGCCCCACATTTCCAAGGAAAACAAATCTTTGCCCAAGACTGCATATGCCGGTGCGATACGCTCCATATCGACAGTACGCATTCTGGTTGCCATCAATGATTGGTGCGCGTCACGCATAGTTGTATCGGTAATTAAGAGCTTGTCCTGGTTTAAGACCCATTCGGAAAGACCTTTTGGTCCTTGCGCCAGCAATATATCACGAGTACCGCTTAAATTGCTTGGTGTTTCAAAGGTAGGCACTATCGGACGCTCAAAGCTCGGTTTTTTGCCATGAGTTTCATTAACAGCCTTATCACCTAAGAATTTTAAGAGCTTCAGCTCTTTATTTTGGCTTTTCGGGATATCAAATAATTCCGGAGTCATGGCAATAAATCCGGTATCGCATTTGCCTTGGCGGAATTGCTCATGGTTTAAGACATTCATCAAAAAGCCGATATTAGTTTTCACGCCTTTGATTTTCATTTCGCGCAATGCACGAATAGCTTTATTGATAGTATCATTAAAGCTCCGACCGTAAGCGATGATTTTTACCAGCAAGCTATCATAATATGGTGTAATATTTGCACCGGTATACGCATTACCACCGTCTAAGCGGATACCATTACCTGACGAAGAACGATATACATTGATAATACCGTGGTCGGGAGCAAAATTGTTATCCGGATCCTCGGTAGTGATACGGCACTGGATAGCATAGCCGTGGACTTGGATATCGTCTTGGGATTTGATGTCGATTTGTGGTGAATTAAGAGCGTAGCCCTCGGCGATATAAATTTGCGCCTGAACAATATCAACTCCGGTAATCATCTCGGTGACAGTATGCTCGACCTGGATACGCGGATTCATTTCGATAAAGTAATGATTGCCGTTTTTGTCAACTAAAAATTCAACAGTACCGGCACTTTGGTAATTAACTGCTCCGGCGATTTTCAGTGCATCGGCACAGATAGCCTCGCGCTGAGCATCGTTTAAGCACAAAGACGGGCCAAATTCGACTACTTTTTGGTGACGGCGCTGGATAGAGCAATCTCTTTCGTGCAAATGGACTAAATTGCCATGTTTATCGCCTAAAATTTGCACTTCAATGTGCTTTGGTTCAACGATTAATTTTTCGATAAAGACATCATCGATGCCAAAAGCCTTTTTAGCCTCACTTTTAGCGGTATGAAATTCAGTCAACAGACTGCTTTCATCACGCACGACACGCATACCGCGCCCACCACCGCCGGCAGATGCCTTTAAAATAATCGGATAGCCACACTCACGAGCTAAATTAAGCGCATCTTCGTCATTTTCGACCGCTCTTTCTGCTCCGGGAATAGTCGGCACGCCTACTTTGGCAGCTACTTTTTTCGAGCTGATTTTATCGCCCAAAGCCAGCATCATATCCTTGGTAGGACCGATAAAAGCAATTCCTGCCTCTTCACAGCGTGCCGCAAAATCCGGATTTTCGGATAAAAATCCATATCCGGGATGGATAGCATCAGCACCTTTGGCTTTGGCTAAGGCAATAATTTCATTCATATCTAAATATGCCTCGACCGGCATTTTATCTTTACCTACTTGGTAGGATTCATCTGCTAAGGTACGAAAGAGTGAATTTTTATCCTCTTCGGAGTAAATACCGATACTTTTGATACCCATTTCTTTGCAGGCACGAAATACACGAATAGCAATTTCACCGCGATTTGCGACCAAAATCTTTTTAAATTTCTGCATAAAATATCCTCCCTCTTTTTTCTTAACTTTATAATTTTTATTTTTCGCTATTTTAAATAGTTTTCCTGCCAAATATATACTAAAATTTTACTTTTAAAAGCAGTAAAATGATTAGCCGAAGATTTTATTATATCAAAATGCAAAGCCTCTTTCGGAAGCTCTGCATTTAGGTGAACTATTTATTTCTGGTGGCTAAAACCAGGCTTTCGGTTTCTTTGGCAATAGCCATTTCCTCATCGGTCGGGACAACGACAATTTTGACATGAGCATTGTCGGCACCGATTTCAAACAAATGATTAATGCCATGATTTTTCTTGGCATCCAGCTGAATACCCAAAAAGTCCATGTCTTTGCAAATCATTTCACGGACATAGTCATTATTTTCGCCGATACCTGCGGTAAAGACCAGTACATCTAAGCCGTTTAAGACCGCGGCATAGCTACCGATGACCTTTTTGATACGATAGATAAACATTTTGTGCGCCAATTCAGCGCGTTTATTGCCACAGGTCATCGCATCTTCTAATTCACGCATATCATTGCTGATACCGCTCACGCCTAAAAGACCGGATTTTTTGTTTAAAATGACATCCATTTCGTCCGGAGTTAAATTTTCCTGCTTCATTAAAAATAATACTGCTGCCGGGTCGATATCACCGCTTCGGGTACCCATCATCAAGCCCTCCAATGGAGTAAAGCCCATCGAAGTATCGACTACTTTGCCGTCTTTGATAGCGGTGATACTGGAGCCATTACCCAAATGGCAGACGATCATTTTGGTGCCTTCTTTGGGCATCTGCAAAAATTCCAAAGCCTTTTCGGAGGCATATTTATGCGATGTACCATGCGCTCCATAGCGTCTGACTTGATATTTTTCGTAATATTTATACGGAATACCATAATGATAGGCTTCCGGTTTCATACTCTGATGAAATGTCGTATCAAAAACTACGACCTGCGGAATACCCGGCATCAATGCCTCGCAGGCTTCCACTCCGGCTAAATTAGCATAATTGTGTAGCGGTGCCATGACACCGTATTCTTTGATTTTTTCCTTAACCCAGGGAGTAACAAAGGCTGCTTTGTCAAAAATACTGCCGCCTTGGACTACTCTATGACCGACACCATCTATATCGCTTAACGAGTTTAAATGCACAGGCGAGCGATGCTCTAAATAATCCAAAGCGATCTCTACTGCCCCTCGATGATCTTTGATTTCTACCTCTTTTTCTTCTATATCATTGCCGGAAATGATACGATAAGAGGAGTTCGGTGTACCGATTTTTTCTATTAAACCACGAACTAATTTTTTCTCGGTAGTTAAATCTATTAATTGAAACTTTAAGGACGAACTACCGCTATTTACTACTAAAACCAACTGCATTATGCACCAAACCTCCCATCATATTTAATCTATTATATGTTATTTTGCGCAGATTAGCAAGAGGAAGTTTATCGATATGCTTATTATATTCTTATAAATTGTATACATGTGTACGACTATGACAAAAGTCGTTGTAAAAATTGACCGGTATAGCTTTGGGGTACGCTTGCTACTTCCTCCGGTGTACCCACCGCAACTATCTGACCGCCACCTTTACCGCCCTCCGGACCTAAATCTATCAAATAATCGGCGGATTTGATGACATCTAAATTGTGCTCAATCACTAAGACCGTATCTCCGCTTTCAACCAACTGGTTTAAAACCTCCAGTAGCTTATGAATATCGGCGATGTGCAAGCCGGTCGTCGGCTCATCTAAAATATAGAGCGTTTTACCGGTGCTTTTGCGCGATAATTCGGTAGCCAGTTTTACTCTCTGCGCCTCGCCACCGGATAAGGTCGTAGCTGATTGACCTAGCTTGATATAGCCCAAACCTACATCTTGCAAGGTTTTTAATTTACGATAAATTTTCGGAATAGGCTCGAAAAATTCACACGCCTGATTAACGGTCATATCCAAAACATCGGCGATATTTTTGCCTTTATATTGTACTTCTAAAGTCTCACGATTGTAGCGTTTTCCTTTGCAGACTTCGAAGGGGACATATACATCTGGCAAAAAGTG
>CAYTOM010000043.1:0-7417 GCA_964439335.1 uncultured Peptococcaceae bacterium
ATAGACAAAGCCACGCTCTTGGAAATATTGATGAATTGCATACGCTAATACCGAGCGCAAGCGGAAAACTGCGGAAAAGGTATTGCTTCTGGGGCGTAAATGCGCGATAGTACGCATATATTCCATCGTATGGCGTTTCTTTTGCAATGGGTAATCGCTGGGGCAAGTACCCTCGACCATGACCTCGGTCGCTTTCATTTCAAAAGGTTGCGTAGACCCGGGAGACGGCACAATGATGCCTTTGACGATTAAAGCAGTACTAATGGTCAATTTGCCGATTTCCGCAAAGTTCGGTAAATTCTCCTCAAATACGATCTGCAAATTGCGGAAAAAACCGCCGTCATTTAATTCAATAAAACCGAAATGACTGGAGGTACGAATCGTACGAATCCATCCTGCTACGGTCACTTCTTGGTTTAAATATTTTTCACTATTACGGTAAAGCTCTTTAACATCTACACATTGTGCTAACATTTTATCAGGCTCCTTGCTAAAATTATTCATCTCTTAGTTTACCCTATTTGGGCGTAAAAACCAAGTCTTTTTCCAAAAATTTTTTAACTTTTGTCTAACTTTTCGATTAATTTTCATTATAGATTGCTTGTTACTTTATTTTTTTGTATGCCATTACCGCCAAAGCTATATCAATATCATAAATAATATTTTGTTAATATCGGCAATTTTTTCTTGACAATACATAGCGAGTAATGATATCCTGCAAACAACAAATTTCACATAATTTTCAACGATGAAAAAACTAAGTCATATTTATTTATCCCAGAGAGTCAGCGGTTGGTGCGAGCTGATATAAAGCTATGATGTTCCACTTTGGAGTTGCCGCCATGCGGAGGGTCTGCCCTTTATAGCTATCAAGTGGTCTTTTTAGGCAATTTGGGTGGCACCACGGGAGATTACTCTCGTCCCTATTTTTCTTAGGGACGGGAGTTTTTTTATAACTAAAATTTAAATTATATCTAAGGAGGAGTTTACTATGGAGAGAGTTTACAACTTTTCTGCCGGTCCATCGATGCTACCATTAGAGGTATTACAAAAAGCTCAACAAGAATTAGTCGTCTATCAGGACAGCGGTATGTCAGTTATGGAGATGAGCCATCGCTCTAAAGTGTTTGAGGAAATTATCCAAACTGCCGAAAAAGATTTGCGTACTTTGATGAATATCCCCGATAATTACAAAGTATTATTTCTCCAAGGCGGTGGCAGTACGCAGTTTGCTATGGTGCCGATGAATTTATTTCATACGAGTATGCGTGCTGATTATGTCCACACCGGTCAATGGACTAAAAAAGCTATCCCGGAAGCCCAAATTTACGGCAAGGTTAATATAGTAGCCTCTTCCGAGGATAAAAATTTCAGCTATATCCCCACATTAGATCCTGCATTGTTTGATAATGAAGCTGATTATTTCTACATTTGCTACAACAATACGATTTACGGCACTCATTATACTCCGGAAAAATTGCCCCAAACCGGCAATGTACCTTTAGTCGCTGATATTTCCTCCAATATTTTAGCGGAAAATATCGATGTCAGCAAATTTGGGCTACTTTTTGCCGGAGCACAGAAAAATCTCGGTCCTGCCGGAGTAACTATCGCTATTATTCGCGAGGATTTGCTCGGTCATCATTTGCCTATTACGCCGACTATGCTGCGCTATGAAACTCATGCGAAAAATAATTCTTTATATAACACCCCACCTTGTTACGCGATTTATATGGTCGGTCTGGTTTTAAAATGGGTTTTAGCTCATGGCGGTGTAGCGGAAATGCAAAAAATTAATCAAGCGAAATCCGCATTGTTATATGATTATTTAGATAACTCTGAATTTTTTAACGCTACAGTCGCCAAAGCAGACCGTTCTTTGATGAATGTTCCCTTTATTTCTCCTAGTGACGACTTAAATGCCCATTTTATCAAGCAAGCCACAGAAAAAGGCTTGGTCAATCTCAAAGGTCACCGTACCGTAGGTGGAATGCGTGCCAGCATTTATAATGCCATGCCCCTCCAAGGTGTCGAAGCCCTGGTAGACTTTATGGCTGATTTTGAGAAAACACACAAATAATTTACCGAGGTGAAAAATATGTATAACATTTTAACTTTAAACAAAATTGCCCCCGCCGGCTTAAATAAGCTCCCCAAAGATACCTTTACTGTCGGCGATGATATTGCCAATCCCGATGGTATTATACTCCGCAGCTATGCGATGCATGAAATGGAGCTGCCGGAAAGTCTTTTAGCCATCGCTCGCGCCGGTGCCGGTACTAATAATATCCCCGTCAATAAATGTGCTGAGCAGGGTATCGTCGTTTTTAACTCCCCCGGGGCGAATGCCAATGCCGTCAAAGAATTAGTCCTCTGTGCGTTGTTATTGTCCTCGCGTGATGTCATTGGCGGTATCGACTGGGTCAAGACCTTAAAAGACCAACCTGATGCCGATAAACTAGTCGAAAAAGGCAAATCGCAATTCATCGGTCCGGAAATCATGGGTAAAACTTTAGGTATTATCGGCTTGGGTAATACCGGTGGGCGAATAGCCGTAGCCGCCGCAGCATTGGGAATGCAAATTTTAGGCTACGATCCCTATCTGAGTGAAGCTGATGCTTACGGCAAATTTACCCAAAATTTCACCTACACTGCCGATTTAGCGCAAATCATGCGCGAAAGTGATTACATCACTGTGCATGTACCGTTAACCAATGAAAATAGATATATGTTTAACCGCGAAGCCTTTAACCTGATGAAAAAAGGTGTCCGCTTGCTTAATTTTTCTCGTGGTGAATTGGTCAACAATGCCGATTTAAAAGACGCTATCGCCCAAGAAATCGTGGCTCATTATGTCACCGATTTCCCCAGTGCCGAAGTTTTAAATATTGACAAAGTCATCGCTCTGCCCCATATCGGTGCCTCCACTCCCGAATCCGAAGAAAACTGCGCGGTGATGGCAGCATTAGAAATCAAAGAATACTTGGAAAACGGTAATATCCAAAACTCGGTCAATTATGCTAATTGCACCTTGCCTGTCACTCCCGGCAAAACTCGTATCGGTGTTCATCACCAAAATATCCCGGCGATGATTCACGCTATTACTTCAGTCGTGAGCAAAGAAGGGCTCAATATCTCCAATATCGTTAGCAGTAGCAAAGGCGACTATGCCTATTGCCTGCTTGAAATAGATGCTTTAGCCGAGCAAGCGGAAAATTTGCGTGCTGATTTAGCGGCTATTGCCGGAGTTATCCGTGTACGCATCATGAACCCTATAAAATAAAGAAAAACAGTAGCAATTTTTTGCTACTGTTTTTTGTAATCAACTTTGATTAATCTCGCTAATTATCGGTTGTTTTTTTAGGATATCATAGCTCACGGTGACCTGTGGAAATAATTTCGGCAAATCACGCAAGCGGATAAAATTTACCCCCTCGATATTTAGCGTATCGATCAGCATTTCTTTCCCATTTACCGACATAGTGATTTTTTTGATTTCAGGCGTAGCAAAAACCAATCTATGCTTAAACTCGCGCCACACATCATCGTCTAAAAACGGAGCCGGACAGTTTTTATGGGTCACATCATAATGTCGGAGGACATGGTCACTATCAATATCGTATTTTTTCATTAGCCCGATGATTAATTCAATAGCTCTCGCTTGGGTCTCCTCGGCGATATGATAGCCATTATTATCGCGATAGCTACATAGCTCGATGCCGATACTGTTTTCATTGCGACACTCTAAATGATAATACTTTTTCGCTCCGCAATGCCACGCCACATCAATATCCCTCACAGATTGCCATACTTCTTTTTCATCGACAAAATAATGTGCCGATGAGCCTTTTTCTCCTTTGGCAAAATATTTAGCATTATTTTTCGCCGTATCGCCATCACCTGCTGTATAATGTACCACCAGATATTTAATCTTTTCTTGGCGATTGGCACGAAAATTAGTTTTATCTGCCGCTAAAAAATTTATCTCCATCATCAGGTATCCTTTCTCGGCGTAGTATAATTCAGTGCCTGCCTGCTGTCATTGATGCCACTGGTGGTCGGATCAACCAAAATACCTAAACCCACCAGCAAATTTAACACCAAACCGATTAATTGAATCACCATATCCTCACCAATAGCCGGTACTATTCCGATTATCCCACACATTTGATAAATAAATGCTACTATTGCACTGAGCATCGTCAGCACAAAAGCTCTGTTTTTCATTCTGACCTTAAAATTAATTTTCATTATCATCTCCGCCTTTCTCTTCGATAATATTATTCTCGATATTATTAATATCATTTTCCATCGCATATGATGGCATTTTCTTGATTTCGCCTACCAGCTTGGTGATAGTCCCATTCCCACCCAAGCGATGATATGCCAGATACATCTCCTGCACATTTTCCAACGCATAAATAGGAATATATCCCTTTTTGACATAATGATTATACGAGCCGATGATCTCATTGCGTAATAACGCTCGTACTCCACTAAATAAAGAATATACCGCCGCTATCATTACCCCAATGGCACTGACACTAAAAGCTAATAAAATCTGTACATAATATTTTATGATTAAATCCAGCATCATTCTACCCCCCTCCTTTCAAAATGTCGCTTTAAAAGCGACCTATCTTCCTTTTATATCCATTAAAATGTAATTAACCTAGTATTTTACATTTCAAAGGAGACTGCTTATGCCCACATCCAACGACGAAAAAGCTACTTTGTTGGATTTATGTGTCCACCCACAAATAGACGAACTGCCTACGGTTGAATTATTAATCAAAACCATCGGTGCCAATCAAGCCATGCCACATTCTCCTGAGCCGCTTTTAGCGACTATTATCCGCAATTTCGCTAAGTATTCTATCAGCGATACTGCCATGCTCCCACTATATATAGAAACTTTTCTCCGTCATAATTTTGATATGCACCGCTATGGAGCAGTGTGCCTCCAAGCCCTTGGCGAATCTGTCCAAGATGAGCAATTGCTTGAAGCCGCTCATCTTTTCTTGGCACAATCCTTTCAAATGCCACTTGCTACCTACCAAGCCCTCATCGATAGTGTTAATTTTAAAAGTGCCTATCATGATTTTCAAAGCAAAAATCATTACTTAGCCAATCTGTATTTTGCCTATCAGAAAATGCTCAGCAATCATTTCTCGCCTAAAGCTATCCGTTATCCGGATATTGCTCCCTATACCTGTGCCTATGAGCAAAAAATTAATTATATTATGATTAATCCGGCAGAATTTCCGCGAAAGCACCTCTATCTTTTTCTGACAAACGGCATCTTGATTATACAAAACCACCCTAATTTATATATGTGCTCTGCTATCGAAATACTGCCCACTTCCAAATCTACATTTTCCCTAACTCCGCTAGCATCATTATCACCATTAGTCCATGATAAAACTATCCAAAGCATCGCCTTTTCTACTGCTACCTTTCATCCGCCGGTCACTATCAAGCTCAATTACGATTTTTTGCAAATTTCGCATAATACTGAAAACGATGCTTTAGAAATATCATTTAACGCTAAACTATGCCTTTAGCGTTGATTATTCATCAATCTTTGCATAATTATCGCCAGTACATCATGATTTAATCCTGCCTGCAATAAATTTTTCACTCGTACCAGTTGCTCATTGGCATCATCGTTTTTTAAAACATAATTCACCAAACTACGATAATTATCCGTATCCTCACCGTTTAATGCCGCCGCAAACTCGGCTGCACTTAATTCATCGGCTTTTTTCTCCTGCTTTATGCTCTTGCCACTAAAAAGCCCCTGCTCTACGGGTACATCACTTACCTTTAAAATAGGGAATTCTTTGGTAGCAAATTCTAAAGTATCCTGCGTCAATAAGCCGTTATTAGCCAAAATTTCCGCTATTGCATCTGCTCCATCTTTGCGGATACTGCTCTCTTGGCTCTCTATTTCCGCCATACTACTATCAAGCTGGGCTTTAATATCTGCCAATGCTTTTTCATAGTCACTTTTCAAATTTTGCCGGCTTTTTTGGTAATAGCCACTTTTCTCTAAACCATAGCGTGATAAATTGTTGCGTAATGTCTTTTGCGCTAATTGCTGATTGACATACGCCGCTCGTGCTGCTTCCTCTGCCGATGATTGCAAATTAGCTCGATAATCCGCCAATTGGGAGACATACTCATCTATTTGTCGTTGCGATTTGTTGATATCCTTCATAATGGTCGAATTTGCTCCGCCGCTTGCTAAACCATTATAAAATTTCACTTTATTATAATCACTGCCACCAATCAGATATTCCTGCCCATTAGCTACATAATACACATTACCGTTTTCTTTTTTGACCTTTGCTCCACTGCCTAGGGCTTGATTAACTTGATAAATACCGCTATCTGTTGTCCCATACTGCTTGAGCAAGTCTTGAGCATTTTGCTTATTTAATTCTACATTACTATTATTTTTACTACTTTCTGCATTACCTGCTTGATAATTTATACCGCTACCACCTTTATTCGCACTACCAGCAGTATTTGCTTGATTAGCATTTACCGCACTATTGCTACCGACCAAACTATCATAAAAATCGCGTGCTCCGTTAGCCAAATCACTGGCTGTATAGCCATTACTAATCGCACTTCCTACCAATGCTCCAATCATATTTCCTAATGTAGCCATATATACCCACTCTCCTAACGATAATTTTCACCCATTATTTTATAATATTCCTCTTTACTGATTAGATTTTTCACCACTGCCCTACGCACCATCGACCTACTCCAGCGCCCCAGCGCATAATTCTTTCTAATAATCTCATACACCCCACCATCACTCCTTCCATGCTATCCTTGGCTTAGCTAATATAAAATCATGGTTTTTATTGGTTGGGAAACACCGTCCGTACCACCAATCGTAATACTGCAATAATTATCTGTAATTTTAAACTTTACATAATTACTACCACTATCTTCGGATGTATCTGTAATAAAAGTTGATGGAGTATAGTTACTTGTACGAATATAATACTCAGTATCTAAAAAGTCATAATCAGTTTTTAATGTTGGCGTAGAGGAAGACCCCGACCACACTACTATCTGATTTTTCTTAGGAAAAATAACGGTATACCCCTGATAAGTATTCACCTTAGAACTGGTAGTATAATTATACCGCGGTGACATAATAATAGCTTTAATCGGCTTATCAAAATTAAAAGTTACAACATCACTACCTGCCGATACTTCAAGACATTCATAATCTAATAAAACATCACCATTGCCACCACTTTGTCCATGCAAAAAGCCATTACCCATTACCTAACCACCTCCACTTGCAAACTTAGTGCCACCGTAGGCTTATTATCAAAACAAGTAAATGTAATCGTATTCGCCGTAGTAACTGCCTTGCTCACACAGTTCCACG
>CAYTOM010000044.1:0-468 GCA_964439335.1 uncultured Peptococcaceae bacterium
TAAATATAGCATTGTTTGTTTTCGTCCCCGTTAGGGGTGAATGTGTTTCTAATGCTAGAAAATGTTTATTCGGGTTGTCACGAGATTAGTTTTCGTCCCCGTTAGGGGTGAATGTGTTTCTAATACACTATCAAGCTAAGCAAGCAGCAAAAAAGGCAGGTTTCAGTTTTCGTCCCCGTTAGGGGTGAATGTGTTTCTAATCTGAATTTTTATGACACTGAAGCCGTGAAGGCTTTTAGTTTTCGTCCCCGTTAGGGGTGAATGTGTTTCTAATTGCTAGCTGGATAGAGCTAGCAGCAGCTATATTAGCCTTGCTTAGGGCTATCCTAGAGTTTTTTCTCTAGATAACTTTTGCAAGGTGTGCGGCGGTAGCTTTTACCGGTTGCCGCCGTACATAGTATAGTATACAACTTTTTTCCTCATGTGTCAAGCTATGAAAACTTTTTTAGATATGGTTTTAATAGTTTT
>CAYTOM010000044.1:478-7329 GCA_964439335.1 uncultured Peptococcaceae bacterium
TTCGTCCCCGTTAGGGGTTAATGTGTTTCTAAAGACTCTACAGAAGTTAGCCGATGAGGACATCGAGTTTTCGTCCCCGTTAGGGGTGAATGTGTTTCTAATAAACCGTCAAAAGAAATAAAGAAACGCTCATGGCCCGGTTTTCGTCCCCGTTAGGGGTGAATGTGTTTCTAATTTTCTATAACGAAGAAATATTTTACTATGGTGAAAAAAGTTTTCGTCCCCGTTAGGGGTGAATGTGTTTCTAATAAAAACACTGTTTTTAGTATTGAAAACGAGTCCAGAAAGTTTTCGTCCCCGTTAGGGGTGAATGTGTTTCTAATCCTGCCCGCGCAATGAACGACGACTGCCTGCGTGTAGGCAGGCTTTGCGGGGGAGTAGCATTTTTTGATGTTTTTTATCCTCTCTTTTCATCATAAACCACCTCTATCCACGCTGTCATCGCTTGCGGGGCATTTTTTACATTTGTTAAAGAATAATGAAATCATCATATTCTGTCAAGGCGACATCTCCCCAAATTTGCACATCAGTTTTTCCGGCTATCCGATAAATTCTGATTAAATCGGTTGGATGTCTAAATTTGCCTATTTCATTTATCATTTTATCATACTGTTTGCGAGTCAACTGACATTCAAATGATGATCTTTGCACCCGCCTACCATATCCTTTTAATAATTTAGACAATTTTGCTCTTCTTTTATTGTCTATTATATCATAAATAACTACAATTAGGTAGTGCCTTTCGTTATTTTCTGCTACTTCAAAATCAAAAAATTCTTCAAAGAAATCATCAAAATCTTTCATAACATCACCTGAAATTTATCTAATCCACAGCGGTTCGTACAAATCAGCATCACCGGCATCTATCGCATTAGCTAAACGATTAGCTTGATATTGCATTGCTCGCCTGAAACTCATGGCATTAGTTTCTTTGAAATATTGGACACTGGTTCTAATTTTCTTTTCATACTCTTTGATAAATAATTTACCGGCATGTTTATTTAAAAAGACTCCTTTTGTTTCTTCTTGGTAATTAAAATCGTCATCAGTAAATTTATTTTGGCTAATGAGGCTCATCACCAAGCTGTCAATAATGACTGCTCGCCATTCTTCCATCATATCACTAGCCAAGGCAGGATGCCCTTGCTTATCCTGGTGCATAAATCCCGCATATACATTTAACCCTTTATTTTCTAAAACCGTAATAATTTCAAAGCGTAACAAAGTATAGCCAAAACTCAACAAAGAGTTAAATTTATCTTTCGGTGGCTGTTTATTCCTTCCTTTAAAAGCATATTCAGGTGGCACTATTTGTGCCAACGCATGAAAATAATGGCGTGCGCAAATGCCCTCATAACCCTCGGCTTGCTCCAAACTTTCAGTATCTTGAATTTTTTTCTGCAAAAAACCAATGTTTCTGATGCATTTATCTACTTCGCTAATCTTTCTTTCTCGTTGATAACGGCGTAAAATAACTAATTGATTGTGAACTTTCGCATTTAAGATTTTCTTACTTAATTGCAGGGTAAATCCCGCATTATCACCTAAACGCATTTGCTGGCGTTGTCTTTTAATATTCACATGTCCTGTCGATTCTAAGCGTCCAAAATACTGTCCTGTCGAAGATAATATTGATAAGGGAATCCCTCGCAACAAAAGCTCTTTTTGGCATCCCATGCTCACGCCCAAAGCACCGATTAAAACTACTCCTTCGACATTTTCAATCGGTACTTTAGTTAGCATACCGCCTTTGTCTTCTGCTATAATTTGATTTTCTTTAAAATATACTTTTGTCTGCGGATCTGTAATATATAAATACATATTTCCACCCCTTACATCAAGATATATCCTCCCATACCTAAAGCATTTTTGATACCTACACCACTATATGTGCCAAAGCTCAGCAGTAAATTTACTAATCTAACCAATGGTTCAGGTCCATCTATTTTTATCTCTACCGCCCCAATAAATGCCGGTATTTTTTGTCCTTTTAATCTATACTCGGTGGAATGCATACTATAGCCGACAATTTTAGTATAATCAATTATTTGCTGCTGAGCCTCTACATCATCTAAGATGATCTCTTTAGCATAGCTTTGCCAATGTTTCCACAAACTATTAATAATCCAGTCTTCCTTAGGAAATATTTGATACCTCTTTTGTGATTTAAAGCTACACGGTGAAACAAATTTAATCTTCATTCTTCTTTGAGCTTCTTGCTTAACTAAATATTGCAAGCAAAAATCATGCTCACTGATAGTGGTTATTTGGCGTTCTTTAACTGTCAGATTACTTTCATAATAATCTATAGCAAATTTATCACTAGCAAATATATTGCCTAACTGCTCATACGCTTCTGTGCCTAATAAATTTATCACCCATTGGGCACTTTTCCCGCCGCCTGTGATATACTGATGCAAAGCAAAGCCTTCCGCCGAGTGCAGATAATTCATATACTCCGTATCTGACAAAGAGGCTATCATCCCATACAATGCATAGCCCCACCCGGCATAAATAGGCTTATTATCACTTTCTACAGTTAATGTAATTCTTGTTAACATAGTTTACTCCATTATAAAACAGCATAGTCCCATAGGTAGTTTTTTATTTTGATAAACAGCAATTTTTCTGACATGAGGCGATGCGCCATTTTCTTTATCGGTTTCATGGTGATGATTTTTAAATTGCGCATTTAAAATTTTACCGGTCAACTCTAAACCTGTTTTTGAACCCGTATGTGCCGTAACAAAGGTCTTACTGGCAAATCCACTACCACCGCCTAAATAAAACAATGGTTCTGAATCATTATTGGCATCTTTACCTTTACCCAATGCCTGAAATACACTGTCAAAATTTTTGTAATTCCAATTATATTGCCGCCATAAAGATTTACACAAATACTCGGCGTCTATACCGCTATCAGCTAAAATCCGCTGATCAAAAGTAATTTTGAGTTTAATTTCCGTTTGGGGCTTGATGCACAAACGAAATAGCGGCATTCTTTTTTCTTTTCCGCCTAAAGTATAATCAATCTTTTGCACGATAGTCATATCATCTTTGCTGATGGGCTCAGAGTCACTGACAATGATCCCCCGCATAATACTATTTACCGCATCTTCCGATTTTGTCTCATTAATGTTCAGTGTATTAAGCAGTCTAGGCTCAGTTTTATCTCTATACTTTCTGATTTTTGTCAAATTATTATTAACATCGTTAATATATTCTTGCTTATTTTTCCCTTTTTCATCAAGCAGCATATTCGTCAAAATAGCTGTCCGCAGAGCACCTTTAACACTGCTACCAGGCACATAAAACTCACCTTGACCATTTTGTGTAAATAAATATATTTCTTTAATGGCATGGGTCTCTAAATGAGAATCCTGACTTTTTAAGCAGTATTGAACTGTCTGCTCATACTCTTTTGGTGAAAATCTATTGTCCACCAAAAAGCGATATAATTCTGCTTGCCTGGGATCCAAGAAAAAATCAACAAACTTTTTATTTAAACCTTTTTTAGAGCATATTTCTCCTAACTTAGCCATATCTACTAACTTAAATATCTGCTGATTTTTATCAAAAATATAGTCTTTTTTGCTCAAACTTTTTCCGGAGCCAATAAACACAGGACCAATTGTCTTGATAGTGATGTCATATTCTTTTAAATGTCCATATTCTCTCATATTTCCACCCCTATAAATAAGCCCTTGGCATATCGATAAACCGGATGCATATTTTCACGGCTCACATCATAAATATCCCCCATAAAACGCGTTTTCAAGCATGAACCACTCGCCAATACATATAAATCGGACTTTTTGACTAACCCATTTTCTGCGTACCTGCCATCGATAAAACCACTACGCTTGATTACCTTGTAGTACCCGTCGGCTAATACTTCGTCTAATTTTTCCTCATTCGGCAATGCTGTAGAAATTAGCATTTGATAAGCACTGTCGTCTTTTGCTAATAAATCCTGCAAAACGCCTAAACTTTCCTCATCATGCTTATCCAATTTTACAATTTCGCTTTCAAATCTGCCTAATCCACTGCTGCGCCGTCCGCCGATACCGCTATAACCCAATAAAGCGCTTAATTCCTCTATCAAGGCTAAATCAGCCTCATTTTCATAGCCTACTATCGCATACAAGCCACTACCATTAGCAAAACGACAGCACTGCACCTCATAAGGTTCAGTTTGTTCCTGACCTTTCACTGCAGCACAAATACGGCTTTCGTTTTTGCTAATCCCTTTGAGCAGCTCAATTTCATCATACGCCGAAAAATCGCTCTCACCTTTCAAATAATCAATATATTTTTGAAAATGCTCGATACTGATATATTGCATATTTTTAAACTCTTTTTTAAGCACACTATTATTCTCTATTTGCTTTTTAACTAGTCTCAGCATTGGTTTAGGCAAAAAATAGGTGCTATTTTTATATGGCAATAAATCACTAACTAAAATACGCCCATTTTGGCAAGCATCATATAATTCACTGGCAGTCTCTTCGCCATATGCCAGTGCTTCCAAAAATAACGCCGAAAAAAATGTATCTGCTAAACATGTATTTTTGCTGTCAAATAAATGCCCACTTTCTGTTCCAAAATGTACCGGAGCTAAAAAATGCAATTTTAAAATAGCATATCTCATGCCATCACACCCTCTAATATTTCATTAATTTTTTGCATAATATCGCTATCAATTACCTTTCTGCCGACACACTCTGCTTTTAAATTATTAAATTTTACCTTACCATAACCTCTGGTACCATGTCCACCTAAATAATCTAATTGTAGCATCTGTAAAGCCAAAGCAATATTTGAAAAATCATCGATAATTTCTGTTTCATCATGAATATCGTACACTACCGAAAAATCAAAAACTGATCCCTTTACCACACGCTCAATTTGTCTTGGATTAGCTACCCCGGTAGTACGATTAATCGTGTTTTCAAACTTCACTTCGGTTGTAACATAATTCAATTTATCCTCATTAACTAAACTGCAATCTCTAAAAATCAAACGACCTATCTGCACTTGCTTATCTATATTTGCCCCAAATAAACGCCTTACTTCCTCGGCATCTTTATTAGCCACAGGTAATTTTATATCATTCGTAAATTCACGAGCTAATAAAGTCCGTAACTTTCCTTTAATTGAACTGCCGGGAATAATCGGCAAACCACTAACACTATCACGAATTACCGGGGCATCAACCGCACCGATAGCACTAAAACTATCACTACTGCCAATATGCATACCTGTCAAAATTTCTATTTCACCACTAATTAATATTTTGCCGTACATATTAACTACCTCCTAATTCTCTTTACCACCATAAAATTTATGATATGCTACCAATGCTTCTACATAACGCTCAAACAAAATAAACTGACTTCTCTTACCATCTATTTGATCAATATACTCTAACAAGCGAGCCGCACTAACAAAACCTTTCACAGTTTTTTCTCTACCGGCTGCATAGGCTATCTGCACCTTAGCATAATTGATCTTGCCAATAATATCCCGAGTCAGTTTTTCCTCTTTTCGTACTCTCAGCTCATCATAAATAGGACTCAATGCCGCTAAAATATTACGCAACTGACTGGTTGTTAAGTTACTTCTATTTCGCTCATTATCTTCTGCTAATTTTTTCATGGTTTCTTCAGCTATTACTACAAAATTACTCTCGGTTAAACTTAAATTATTCCCCATCATTTTCTCTCCCTTCACTACGATTGAGATAAATATATATCTGCCCGGCTAAAGCCAATTTAGCTCGTTCGTTTTTGTCGGTACTCCAGGCATAAATCTGGTCACTGAAATTCCTGTATTGCGCTTTTACTTCAGCTGAAGCATTATCCGCAGGATTTCTTCTACCTAATATATAGGCTATTTTTGCGATATTAATCGCCTCACTGCTTTTTAAATGCTGCACTAAAGTATAGATAAAGGTCGCATTTTCATCGTTATCCTTTAAATTTGCTTGCAGAAACCGCAATTTACTTTCCAATACATCCTCGACAAATTCATGCCAACTATATGCTATCTCCTCACTGCCAAACAATGCTATCGCATTTTTACCTGACAAATTTTTCGCTATTTTTTCTAACTCCCCTACATTATCCGCCAAACGCAAAAGCGGTGTAGAAGCAGTAAACATTCCAAATCCTGCTGACAAGCTCAAGGTGCCTTGCGTGTATTTACGGAAATACTTATATATATCAACTCCTGCTGATAGTACATCGTCCCACGCCCCTACCAAAAACAAGTCGTCGCCACCTGCATAAATAATATGCACCTTGCGACCTATATCATTCTTTTCCTCATCTTTTAACACTCTCAGCTCAAAATACTCTAAATCTTTATCTTTTTTTGCTAAAATAGTGTTCAGATGATATTTAAAAAACATCGATAATGATCTTGACAAAGTCGCTGAGCGAGAAAGCGTAAAATATTGGTTCTCTTTTTCTATATTCTTGCGTCGAAATCCTATCGCAAATGCTTCGCCTAAATTATCTACATCTGCTCGCAAAATGCCTATGCGTTTAATACCGGTAGCATTATCCGCCAAATCCGCAAACGAGACCATCTCGCCATCTTTTTGCCAATGGTAATCTCCCATCCAGATATGCCCGGCATCAAATTCCCCGGTGGTTAACATGTTTTTGGTATAAAAATGCCGCGCTAAATTATCTTTTAAATATTTGCGCAATATTTCCGGTTCTACCGATTTCAAATAACAATTACCACCATCATAATTCGGCAAAATCACACTCTCTGTGCCTATCATCTTGTCCGTAATTACAAAGCAAGCCTCGTCTTTTAATGCTGTATTTGAAAAACGCATG
>CAYTOM010000045.1:0-7271 GCA_964439335.1 uncultured Peptococcaceae bacterium
AATAGGCGTCTGCTCGCTAATTCCGGGCATAGCATTAGGCGATGAGGATACCGATAAAATAAACTCTCTGACCCAGCAGCAGCAAAATATCCAAGACAAAATCAATTCCACCAAAAGTGAATTAAATAATACCACTATCGAAAAAAATAAACAGCTCAGCCAGCTCAACCAAATCAATAACAATATCGATTCGGTCCAAAGCAGCATAGATTCTTTAGAGGCAAGCATCGCCCAAACCGAATCCGACATCGCCTTTGCCGAAAGTGAAATCACTAACAAACAACGCGACTATGATGGGCGTATGGCGATATTTTGTAACCGCCTAAAAGAAATGTACGAATATGGCGAAACCAACTATGCCGATGTCTTGTTCCAATCCTCCAGCTTTAGCGATTTCCTCACCCGTTTTGAGTATATGCGCTATGTCGCGGATAATGACAAACAGCTCTTAGACGAAGTCGTAGCCTTGCGTAATTCCTTAGAAGAACAAAAAAATACTTTGGAAACCCAGAAAATTTCTCTGGAATCGCAAAAGAAAACTCACGAAGAAAAAATGGCTCAATTAGAGCTAGCCAGCCAAGAGAAAGAAGCCATCGTCGCACAAATTAAAGCCGACGAAGATAGCCTGACTGCGATGCTCAAAGCTATGGAAGAAGAATCCGACCGTATCGCGGCTAATATCGCTTCACTCCAGTCAAACGGCGGTACAGCCCCCTCGACTTTGCTCTGGCCATCTCCCTCCAGTCGCTATATCACCTCGACTTACGGTCCCCGTACCCATCCGGTCACCAAAAAACAAAACTCATTCCACACCGGTATCGATATCGGTGCTAAAAACGGCACCAATATCCTCTCTGCCGCTTCCGGCACCGTCATCGTTTCCACGCGTAATAACAGCTACGGCAACTATGTCGTCGTTGACCATGGCGGAGGCATGAGCACCCTTTATGCTCATATGTCCAAACGCTTAGTCGGTGTCGGTGATGTCGTCACTGCCGGCGATGTCTTGGGCTTAGTCGGCTCCACCGGCATGAGCACCGGTCCCCATTTGCACTTTGAAGTGCGTATCAACGGCAAGCACACCAAGCCCAATCCCTATCTAGGTATTTAACATTTTTATCTGTCAGGCGCAAAAACTTTTCTTTCCTCGCTTGACACGCGCATTTTTTAGTGTTACACTGGCAATATCAATTAATTTCGTTGCAATTTTAGCAAAAAGGAGGAAGCAAAAATGCAAAGCAAATTTAACCAAGCTGCATACATTTGTTGTGAGGGCATGTGTTGTACCATGTCTGTAGCTTTGCATACCGTTTTGAGCCCGATGCTTTCTTCTATCTCGTTTTCTCGCTAAAAATATAGTTCTATAACTATCCATAGCGATTTACATGCAGAGATTACAATTAAGCAGAAAGCCCGGACGGCTTTCTGCTTTTTATTTTATATAAATTTTAGTTTGGAGGTCAAAAATATGAACATTTATCATAGCCTAACCGAGCTCATCGGTCACACCCCACTTTTTTGTGCGGAAAATTTCAGTGCATCACAAAATCTAGCCACCCCTATCCTCGCCAAACTGGAATACTTTAATCCTGCCGGCAGTATCAAAGATCGCGTCGCCCTAAACATCATTACCAAAGCCGAAAAAAATGGGCTCATCACCACCGGCTCCACCATCATCGAGCCCACCAGTGGCAATACCGGTATCGGCGTCGCCGCCATTTGTGCTGCCAAAGGCTACAAAGCCATCATCGTTATGCCGGAAAACATGAGCAACGAGCGCAAACTATTGATGAAAGCCTACGGAGCTGAGTTAGTTTTAACCCCGGCAAAATTGGGCATGGCAGGAGCAGTCGCCAAAGCCGACGAAATCCACGCCGCTACCCCCGGCAGCATCATCGCCGGACAATTTACCAACCCAGCCAACCCCGAAGCCCACATTTTGACCACCGGTCCGGAAATCTGGGCAGATACCGAGGGCAAGGTCGATATCCTAGTCGCAGGTGTCGGTACCGGCGGCACCATCAGCGGCACAGGTGCCTACCTAAAAGAACAAAATCCTAATCTCAAAGTAGTCGCCGTCGAGCCATTATCCTCGCCCCTCCTTACCCAAGGGCACATCGGCAGTCATGGTATCATGGGCATCGGCGCTAACTTTGTCCCTGAAACGCTAAATCGTGACATTTACGATGAAATCATCGACATCACTGACCAAGACGCCTACACCTATGGCAAATTATTCGGCTATACCGAAGGTATCTTAGTCGGTATTTCCTCCGGAGCAGCCTTAGCCGCAGCCGTACAATTAGCCAAACGCCCGGAAAACAAAGACAAAAATATCGTCGTCATTCTCCCCGATAGCGGCGAGCGTTACCTATCTACCCCCATGTATCAAGAATAGGAGAGTGTATTATGGACTTAATCAAAAAAATTACCGCAGAATTAGACAATATCTCGATGCAAAACTTTCTAACCGACGCCGATTATGTCGGGCAAATCATCGATACCGACGAAATCGCTCGTATCATCCAAGATTTGCAATCCCTGATGTTTCCCATGTGCTTCAAACGCCACAGCAACATTGCCGATAGCGAACTTTTAGAAAGCATCTACTACAATCTCAAGCGTGAAATCAAGCGTGCCTTTCTCTTTGCCGACGAAGTCAACGACCAAACCGCCGAAAATATCTGCGATACCTTTCTCACTACCCTCCCCCACATCAAAGAATTACTCCTCAAAGACATTCAAGCCCTCTACGAAGGCGACCCCGCCGCTCGTACCTACGAAGAAATTTTAATTTGCTATCCGGGCTTTTACGCTATCTCTATCTATCGCTTAGCTCATGAACTATACAACCTCCAAGTACCGCTAATTCCGCGTATCATGACCGAATTAGCTCACCAAAAAACCGGTATCGATATCCATGCCGGCGCCACCATCGGCGAATATTTCTTTATCGACCATGGTACCGGTATCGTCATCGGCGAAACCACCGTCATCGGTGACCATGTCAAGCTCTATCATGGGGTGACCTTGGGCGCAAAAAGCTTCAAAGAAGACGAAAACGGCAATCCGATCAAGGGTATCAAACGCCATCCCAATATCGGCAACAATGTCGTCATTTATGCTAATGCCACCATCTTAGGCGGTAATACCACTATCGGTGACAACTGCGTCATCGGTGGTAATGTCTGGCTGGTCAAATCTGTCGAAGCCAACCAAACTATTTACTACAATGGTTAACTAATCTTTATCAGCCGTTTTCCCCGCAGAAAACGGCTGATACTTTAAATTTTATTTTAAAGGAGCATAATTATGCAGGACAATTTGCCAAATAACTCTTTTACTGCCCCGGATGTCTACCGCCATTTACACACCCCTAATTTACATATCGATATTTTGCCCCATACCACCTCTACCAACACCGTCTTGGCACAAATGGCGCAAAACGGCGCTCCCGAGGGCACTGTGTTAGCCGCCTTAGCTCAAAGTGCCGGTCGCGGTCGCTCAGGCAAAAACTTTGCCTCTCCGGAAAATGGCGGATTATACTTCACCATTTTGCTCCGCCCGCCATTCGCCCTTGCCCAAGCCCAACTCCTCACCCCTGCGGCTGCCGTATGTATGGCGCAAGCAATCGAAAGCACCTGCCACATACCTATCCACATCAAATGGGTCAATGACCTCTATTTAAACGGTAAAAAAATCTGCGGTATCCTCACCGAAACCATGCCCTGCAAAAATTCGTCCGCTCTCGACTATGTCTTGATTGGTATCGGGGTCAATATCTACCCTGCCAGAGAAAAATTGCCCCCGGAACTAAGCCAAAAAGCCACTACCATTTTTCCCGAAAAGCCGGATATCGACTACCGCCCTCTACTCCTCGCGACTTTTCTCGACAACTTTTTCGCTATCTACCCTGCTTTAGCGCAGGATAAGCTCTTTTTCGAGTACAAAAAACGACTTTTTATCCTCGGGCAAACTGTCGAAATTTTGCAGTATAATCAACACTACTCAGCCCAAGTCCTCGATTTAGCCGACGATTATTCCCTGCTTGTCCGCACCAATGACGGGCAAACCCAAAAGCTATTTTGTGGCGAAATCCAATTGAAAATCCACTAAAATACCACCGATGCACCAAAAAAGAGCTTGAAATCAAAAGCGATTTCAAGCTCTTTTTTACTTAAAAAATACCGCCAGCCAAATACACTCCGGCTCACTCGTAGTCATGCTGACTCTATGCCGACACTTTTTAGAAATCAGCACTCCCTCACCTACATTGAGTATAGTTCGGCTACCGTCCTCCCATGTTATTTCGCCTGCGCCTTGAAGCACCATGACCCACTCGTCCTCGTCTTGCTCATACCAAAAGCCCTCCGACGAAATATGCCCCCGAGAAATAATCCTTTCCAAGCGCCAATTATCCGCACGCATTAATATCTCTGTATATTCCTCCACACCGTCCCAAGCAGACGGGATTTCTAAATATTTTTCTTTATGCGGTACTATCATCATCTGCCTCCAAATATGGCAATATCACCCGATAACGCTCCACCAATTTTTCCAACGAATATGCCGCATTAGCCGCGCTTGTCGAGGGTAGCTGAATACACTCCGCAACCCAATTATCATGCCGCAGCTTTTTATACAGCTGTGCCGCCTTGCCTCCGGTGGCAAAAATAGCTTTGATCTGGGCTTTTGAAAAAATAATATCGAAATCATTGATTTTCGGATTTTTGATCGACTGGTCACTGGCGCCCTCTATCTCGCACTCAGCCAGCACATCCCAAAGGGCGATATGCCGTCGTAATACCAAATCCCGCTTTTCCTCGCGCGATTCAGGTATCTCCTCGCCTAAAACCTCTCCCAATACTCGCCAAAAACGATTTTGCGGATGCCCATAATAAAACCCCACCTCGCGCGATTTAGGCGAAGGCATACTACCCAAAATCAAAATTCGGCAATTTTCATCATACACCGGAGCAATCGTATGCAGGACTTTCTCCATCATATGACCTCAATTTGACACATCTTCATCGTTAATAATGCCGCCTCGTGGCTTTCCACACTCACCCCTGCACAGCAATTACTATCTACTTTAATCATCATTTCCGGCATATTTGCCTTTAATAGCAAAGCATTGCTCACCACACAAATATCCGTACATAACCCTACCAATTCTATCTCATCAATCTCACCGGCTAAAGCCCGTTTAGTTAAAAACTCTGCCAAATCTATTGAGCCAAAAGTCGGCTTTTCGATCATCGTTGCCCCTATCGGCAGAGCTTGCGCCACAGCTTTATTTAATTGCCAGCCCGAGCTTTCCTTGATACAGTGCTTAACCGGCAGTTTTTTCCCCTCTGCCGTCTCCAAATAATCCTCCGTATGCGTATCAAAAGTACAATAAATCTCGCCGGAGAAATTTTTTATTTTTTTTACCACCTGTGGCACTATCAGCTGTGCCTCCGGCGTACCCAACGCCCCATCGACAAAATCATTTTGCATATCTACGACCACTAATACCTTAGCCATTTTATCCTCCTATTCAGCACCCAATTCTTCCCCTATAGCAAAAGCCTGCGCCAATTCCTCATCAAAATGCTCATACTTAGCTTTCTTTGCCGCCACATCAAAAGCCGGCGCATGATATTTGCTGTAATCATCAAACTGATACGCATCAATATGCGCATACACCACCGGTGGCACCCCCAAAACCTTGGTCAGCATCGTATTTGTAATCCGCATACTTTCATTGTAAACATCGGCAGTTTTCATACCCATCGTATAAATTACCGCACTTTTCGTCACCTTGCCCCACAAAGAGGTCTTTTCCACATCATACGCATACATCGGGAACAATAATCTCTCGATAAACGAGCGAAATTCCCCCGTCATAGCACCGAAATAAATAGGCGAGCCGAAAATCAGCGCATCAGCCTCATGCAATCGCGTCAAAATATCCGTCAAATCGTCTCTCCCAGCACATTTGCCATAGCTGGGCGAGCCTAAACGCTTGCAAGCAAAGCAACTCTTGCAGCCTTTAAAATCATAATCATACAAATGAATAATCTCTGTCTCGGCGCCTTTGCTTTTAGCACCCTCTAATGCCGCTTCCAATAAGCGCGCCGTATTCCAGCTTTTTCTGGGACTGCCGTTTATCGCTATTACCCTCATCGCAAAACACCTCTTTAAAATATAAACTCTAGTAATCCTATCTTAGCACATTCACCTAATACTTGCAAGAGTGCAAATATTTTCATCTGGAAAACACATTTCCCTTGACAAGCCAAAATTTGCAGACTACAATAAAAATTAAATCATTTTTGCGAATATATCCCAAAGGAGCGATCATATGAAAGGCTACCAAAAATACCACAAACAATACTTTCTCCCCCCACAAACCGACCTCTCTTGGCTCAAGCAGGATAGCTTAACTATTGCTCCTACATATTGCTCCGTCGATTTGCGTGACGGTAACCAAGCACTCATCACCCCGATGAGTCTCACCCAAAAAATCGAATTTTTTCAGCTTTTGGTCGCCATCGGCTTTAAAGAAATCGAGGTGGGCTTTCCTGCCTCCTGCGATACCGAATTTAATTTCGTCCGCACCCTAATCGAACAAGACCTCATTCCCGACGATGTCACCATCCAGGTCATGACCCAAATGCGCGAGCATATCATGCGCCGTACCTTTGATGCCTTAGATGGCGCCAAAAATGCCATCGTTCATTTATATAACCCCATCTCCCTCGCCCAAAGACAGCAGGTATTTCACAAAACCAAAGCCGAAACCAAAAAAATCGCCACCGACGGTGCCGAGCTCTTTTGCCATTTATGCGACGAATACCACACCACCTACCGCGCCCTTTACACTCCGGAATCATTCACCGGAGCCGAGCCGGAATACGCTCTGGAAGTCTGTAATGCCGTTTTGGATATTCTCTCGCCCACCGCTCAAAACAAGCCTATCATCAATCTACCGGCAACTATCGAGCATTCGATGCCACACATCTATGCCGGTCAGATAGCCTATATGCATCAAAATTTAAACCACCGCTCAGCTATCACCCTCTCGCTTCATCCGCACAATGACCGCGGCTGTGCTATCGCCGATGCCGAAATGGGCTTACTAGCCGGAGCAGAGCGTATCGAGGGGACCTTGTTTGGTAATGGCGAGCGCACCGGCAATGTGGATATCATCACTTTAGCGCTCAATCTCTACTCTATCGGCATTGACCCCGAGCTGGATTTTAGCAATATCCCTGCCATTGTCGAAG
>CAYTOM010000046.1:0-7266 GCA_964439335.1 uncultured Peptococcaceae bacterium
GGTTATAATCGCGACCATGGTGATGCTTTATCTACTACCTATGGCTTTGCCGATACTTCTGTCTCGCCGATCTTTATTGCTGCCGGCAAAGGCATCAAGGAAAACTTTATCACAGAGCGCATTATCCGTGAGGTCGATGTCACGCCGACAATTGCCGTTTTGGCTGATGTCCGTATGCCACGCGACTGTGAAGGCGCGCCGGTTTATCAGATATTGACCGACTAAATAGTCATAAGTATGATATTTCGCCCCCATTAACCATGATAATTTGCTTTATATACCAAAAACCCCTGCTGATTATAAATAAGCAGGGGTTTTTTTAGCGTTTCTTTTGGTCCTCGGCGATGGCATTATAAAGTGTCATACCGCCGGATAGATTGCTTACAATAAATCCGGCTTGTTTTAAAATACGATACGCCACATATCCTCTAAGCCCGATACCACAGTAGAGGTAGAGTGGTTTTTCTTTATCTAAGGAATCCATTTGTTCACGCAAGCTATCGACCGGGATATGCACCGCACCCTCTAAATGCCCACGCTCAAATTCCTTTTTCGTGCGGACATCTACAAAGATGCCTTCGGTCGATCTTAATTTTTCGATATCCTCCGGATAATAGAAATCAACCAAGCCCTCTAAATAGTTTTGCGCGACAAAGCCTGCCACATTAACAGCATCTTTCGCACTACCAAAAGCCGGAGCATAGGCTAATTCCAATTCGGCTAAATCATAGACGCTCATTTTGCCGTGAATAGCCGTCGAGATAATGTCGATACGCTTGTCAGTACCACTAAAGCCGACGATTTGGGCACCTAAAATTTCGCCCTCGGGAGTGAATAATAATTTCATATTCAAAGTCTTGCTATCAGGGTAAAATCCGGCATGATTTCCCGGGAAAACATAGACCTTTTTGTAGGGAATATTTTCTTTTTTCAAAGTTTTTTCGTTAAATCCGGTTGCCGCACACTCTAAATTCCACAAACCGATAATCGATGTCCCTTGGACACCTTTAAAGGCATGATTGGTAATGCCCATGATATGGTCAGCAGCTATGCGCGCCTCCTTATTAGCCGGTCCTGCCAGAGGTAGCGCCATCGCTTTATCGGGATTGATATAGCTTTTGACCTCGCAAGCATCACCTAAAGCATAAATATCATTATCCGTAGTCTGCATATATTGATTGACGATGATATGCCCATCATTATTGACTGCCAAGCCTGCTTGCTTAGCTAAATTGCCCTCCGGAGTAATGCCTATCGCCGAGATGACCATATCCGCCTCGTAATCATTGTCCGCTGCCTGCACGATAACTGTGCCATCGCCCTCCATGATACCGCTTGCTTGGACATTAAAGCATAGGCGTACACCTTTGCTACGCAAATAATTATGCACAAAGGCAGCCATTTCACTATCCAGCATACCATTTAATAATTGGGCTGATCTTTGCAAAATAGTTACCTTGATATTTTTCTTAGCCAAATTTTCCGCCATTTCCAATCCGATATAGCCGCCGCCTAAAATAATTGCCGATTTAGGCTTTTTCGTATCGACAAAGGCTTTGATGTCCATCATATCGTGCATATCACGCAAGGAAAATATCATTTCCGCCCCACTAAAGCGCATCTTGGGCTCTGCTCCCGGGGAAAGAATGAGCTTATCATAGCTTTCCTCGTAGACTCTACCGCTGGCATGGTTTTGAATGATGACCTTTTTGGCTTGGCGGTCAATACTTTTGACTTCGTTTTGCAATCTCACTTCGACGCGATAACGATTGTAAAAGCTCTCCGGCGTCTGCAAAAGCAGCTGATCTTTTTTCTGCACGACCCCGCCGATATAATATGGCAAGCCACAGTTGGCAAAGGAGACATATTCCCCACGCTCTAAGAGTATAATTTCATTTTCCTCATTTAATCTACGCAAGCGCGCTGCCGCTGTCGCTCCACCGGCTACCGCGCCTATGATTAATATTTTCATTGCTATCCCTCCGTCAGTACATTTCGTAGTACATTTATGATGCTTTTATTATAGCGAAAAAGTAGGAGCTTGACAAGCATTTTACACCGAAAAAGCATTTATCCGCTCATTGTGCTTATTCTTCTTATTCTAGGAAAGCATCTGTCGATTGAATAGTTTTAATAGCCATAGGATACATAAATACACTAAGCAAACGGCGATACCGGCGATAATTGCCGCCCAAGCTCCAAAAATAGCCTGCCACCAATTAACTATGAGTGGTAATAAATAAAATATTGCTCCGCTTAAAAGTAGAGGAATGATAATTTTAAACCACGACAGTCTAAATCCTATATAAAATTTCAATAAAGCGATGTCTAACAAGCCCTGCACGATATAGGCTAAGCTAAACGCCCATGCTGCGGCATTTATTCCCAGCCCCAACTGCCAGATAAACAGATACAAAAGCCCTATTTTGAGAGCCGAGCCACACAAATTAGTCAAAAAAACGACTTTGTTTTTGCCCAATCCCTGCAAGATACCGATTGCCGTTTGCCCCATATAGATAAATATTGCCCCGATACTCAAAATCTGCATCACCTCGCCTAAATCAGGCAAATGATAGATGAGCTTTAAAAACTCGCCACCTTCTAAGAAAAAGACCACTGCTACAGGCAGAGCAAACATATAAGTGAGTAAAATCGAATCCACACATTTATCCTGCAATCTCTTGCTATCTGTCACCGAGAGGGCAGCAATCGAGGGCAAAAGCATCGTCGCTAAAGCATTGGTTAATACCCCGGGCAAGCCTATCAGCGTAAAGCAGACATTATTGAGCTGCCCATATATCGCCGCACTTTCCGAGGCTCCCCAGCCATGACGGCGCAAGCCTTTGGGAAATATCCATGCCTCCAGCATCATATCTATGCTGGAAGTCAGTCTGGTCAGCGTAGCCGGTACGCCTAAAGCCAGCATTTCGCCTAATACCGCCTTTTGCTCCCCGATAGAGTGTTCGCATTTTCGTGCGTAAAAGTAAAATCCGCTTAAAACAAGCAATCCGCCTAATTCCCCACCGATTACCGCTATACATAAAAATAAAGCCAGGTATCCTTGGTAAGCATCTTTAAACAGATAAATCAATCCTATGCCGATACTGATACGGCAGATTTGCTCCGCAATTTGCCCCAGCGCAGGAGAAAGCATTTTTTGCCTGCCTTGGAAATAGCCGCGCATTACCGAGGATAAGGGTACTATTGCTACACCGGGCAAAAGGCTGTAAAAACACCAGCGCAAGCGTTGGTCAAATCCTAAATAGCTAAAGAGCCACGGCATGAGATAGATTGCCAAGATAATTAAAACCGCACTCAAGGAAAGCACAACTTTAAATGCTGTCCGCATGATTTTGGTACTATCGTGGTGTTTAGCTTCCGCTCTGGCTACCAAGCGCGAAATAGCCACCGGCAAGCCCATAGTCGCGATGATGACCAACGCGATATAATACGGCTGCACCATACTCATCAGTCCCAATGCCTCTGTCCCGATAGCGCGCACGACATATATCTGATAAAAAAAGCCCATTATTTTGAGAATTATCCCACTTAAAAATAAAATTACCGTACCTTGGAGAAAACGATTCATCTTTTCACCTACCTCGCTCTAATAGTGCATTGTATGCTTGACAGAGAAAAAATAGGTGAAAAAATCCCCCAAACCACTAGGCTGGGGGGATAGATATTGACTGATTTTTAATTTATTTTTGCAAAAGTTTGCTCATTAAAGTATAGCCCTCGGCTACATAGATACCTTTAGCGGTAGCCTCACGCTCGCAATAATTATCAATCGGGGCTGTACCCTCCTCGGTACTGCGGTAAATGATATACGGCACCGGCTCATGAGTATGAGTCCCGATAGCGACCGGAGTCGGGTGGTCAGGTGCTACCATAATAGAAAATTCCTCGCCGCTTTTTTGCATTGCTTCCAAAATAGGCTTGACTACTTGGCTGTCCAAAAGCTCAATCGCTCTTTTCTTTTCAGCGGCATTGCGCTGGTGACCACATTCGTCAGGAGCTTCGACATGGACATAAACAAAATCCTTGTCACGCAAAATTTCCAACGACTTTTGCACTTTGTTGGCGTAGTTAGTGTGAATATTGCCGGTAGCGCCCTCGATTTCAGGCGCTTCTAAACCGGCGCAAATGCCGATACCTTTTAATAAATCGACTGCCGAAATTACGGCGCCGTTTACTTGGTAAAGCTCATTAAACGAGGTCAAATCAGGCTTGGTACCCTCGCCCCAAAACCACAAGCAATTCGCCGGATTGAGCCCTTTAGCGATACGAGCCTGATTTACAGGGTGATTTTTTAATAATTCATAGGATTTCTCCATCATTTTGACTAATTCTGCCCCATAGCCACCATGTGGGAGATAGTCTTTGACCGGCTTATCGGTGATATCATGTGGCGGAGTAGCGGTAACTCCGATTTGCATATCATGCACTACCAAGCAATGGCGATAGCTCACGCCGGGATAGAGATTGCGAGTTTCATTTTTGATGATCTCATTCATATAGTCGATTAATTCCTTAGCTTCGGCGGTAGTGATTTCTCCGGAAGAATAATCTATCATCGTCGCATCTTGTAAATGCTCATTATCCGACAAGGTGACCAGATTGCAGCGGTAGGTCACATCGGTTAATTTTAAATCAATACCCATGCTGGCTGCCTCTAATGGCGAGCGTCCGCTATAATATTTATGCGGATTATATCCCATGACCGACAAATTTGCCGTATCACTGCCTGCCGGCAAATCATCAGGTACGGTTTTCGCCATGCCGGTAGTACCATGAGCCGCCAAAAAGTTCATGTACGGTTTATCAGCAGCTTCCATGGGAGTCAAGCCGTTAAATTCATCTATTGGCAAATCAGCCATGCCATCGCCTAAAATTACGATATATTTCATATATATTCAATCCTTTCTGTGCTTTTTTGTATTTTAAATACTTTCTCTAATTTTTTTAAGAAATATTTTCTTTAATTTTTTCTTTAAATATTAGGTTATTATAACACTCTTTTTGCCCCTAACCAAGTTAGTTAGCCTAAAAAGTACAAAAAATATTTTTATGCTATTAAACCTCTGCTAATAAACAGAGGTTTAGAGCAATTTATTTAATTTTTCGCCATTATTGATGCAATACTAAAAAGACGACCATCAAGACACCTAAAACTGCAAAGCCGATCAAGCCTTTTAAACCGGGCTTTTCTATTTTAAAGGGAGTGATAAACAATATTGCGGTGATTGCCATCACTATCGCATACACATAGGCAAATTTCGCGGCAAAATAGCCTTTAAAGCACCAGACTAACGGGAAAATCAAAGCCGCTGCGGTGATAGGCAAGCCCTCGTAAATATGGCGTGCCTCAGTAGAATGCTGCTGGCGATTATACTCGGTGACATTAAAATATGCTAATCTAATCAGTCCGGTCAAGACATACGCGCACATAATCGGGATAAACCAGATGGCTTTATCGCATAAAGCATAGCCAATCGCCGCCGGCAAGACGCCAAAGGCTACCAAATCCGTCAACGAATCTATCTGGATACCAAAGCTATGCTCATCTTTGGTGCTGTTTCTGGTTCTGGCGATGCGCCCATCAAAAATATCAAAAAATCCTGCTAATGCTAAACAAATCAAAGCGGCAAATAAATTGCCACTAATGACAAATCCTACGCCGCATACGGCAGAGATTAGCCCTACATAGGTAGCAATGACCGTGTAATTATAATATCCAATCATTTTTTCAGCTCCTTTTTTATCTGCTGAGTACATTATAGCCTGTTTTTACTTTTTTGTCTACGAATATTTTTCGTTATTGGCAAAAATATCCTTTATCATACATTATACTTGCCTGCGTATCTAGCATTCCTCGTCCATTTTCGGTCCAAAGGCATCCATCGCCCATGCTACGACAAATCCCAGCGTAAAGACTATGATACGACATACTATATCCCAAATCCCCCGAAAATCCAAGGGGATAATGACCAAAGTAGAGGCGACCACTATGCCTAAAATCGTGTGAAAAGCCAGAGTGTAGTGCTTTTGAAAAAGCGCATTTACCGCTCTGGATAATGCTACTACGATAACCACAATGCCTAATAAGCTCGGCACGATGACACCCAAATCCATAGCGACCATACCATTAACCAAAGGCTCAAATAATCCTAAAGAAATCAAAATTGAGGAGGAGGTCATCCCGGGGATAATCGTACTAAAGCCCCACAGTATCCCACAAAACAAAAACCAACCGCTAGAGGGAGTGATATCGACATTAGGCGTATGCTGTACCCAGCACAAAAAGCTAAAAAGGACGATAAAGCCGATAATCATACCGGCATAGCCGCTTTTTGTCCGCCCGTATTTACCTGCTTCACGATATAATGAGGGCAATGTACCGGCTATTAGTCCGATAAACAATATTACCGCCATAGTTTCCGAAATATCAAATAATGCCTTGATAATCCAAGCGAAAATCAAAAAGCCAAAGACCCAGCCGATACCCACCGGCAAAAGCATCTTGCCATAGCGATGGAGATTTTCCTTAGGATGGGCTAAAAGCGCCATCATCGGGCGATAAATACCGAATACTACGCACAATACACCGCCACTGATTCCCGGCAATATCGCTCCGGCACCGATCAAAATGCCCTGAATTACTCTGATGATGGTAATGATAATTGGATTTTGAAATTTACTCCTGTTCTCTGTCATAAAGAACCTCCGCAAAGTTTTAGAAAAATATGTGTATATTATTTCGCTTTTTTTACCTTTAAATCCTATTTTAAATCTTATAAAAAACATCTCTTTCCAAAAAGAGATGTTTTATGAAAATTATTTCTCTTTATTTATAATACTTGCTGGCGCACAAGACATCAAAGCAGATATTGACTTCCTCATCGGAAAACAACTCGCCGTAGACGCTTTTTACCGTAATAGCCTCCGCCGATAAATCTAAGCGCCCCATTTTTTCCAAGCAATCATAGCCCTCAGACACCTGACGGCGTTTGATCAAATTTTCCATAGTAGCAGCTGCGCCATACCGGGCGATATTGCTTTTGAGCTTTTTCTGCACACAGCCTAATTTTTCGGCGGCTTCTATTTTTTCCAGCAATTCCTTTTCAAATTTACACTCTAATTCGCTTAATGGCATCTCTATCACCAATCCTTTTTTCAGCTCACAGACACGCTCCGCACCCTCGCCGTTTTGAAAATATTTTTCCAGCTTAGCTAATTCCTTTTCGCTAAAAACCGCGACGCCTT
>CAYTOM010000047.1:0-7227 GCA_964439335.1 uncultured Peptococcaceae bacterium
CCGTGCTCCGCAGTTCTCCAAACGCTAATTTTACAAAGCTATTTATCCCAAGGACTTTTGTCCTTGGGATTTTTTATTGCCCGGTAAATAATAGATGATATGCTATCTATTTAAAATGCCCCTAAATCGCCGTATTTTGCATTCTGCGAGCTTATTAAACCAAAGCACATTTTCCCTAGCACACATTTCGCACGAGCTTTTAAAACTAAAATACACCCATACACTTACATTTCAAATCACATAAAACAAAAGGACACCAAACATCGCCTTATCCACAAGTGGATAAATTGATGTCTGATGTCCTTACTTATTATGGACGATTGCTCATCCAATTAAACTTATACTAACTCAACGATTGCCATCGGAGTACCATCGCCGCGGCGATAGCCGGCTTTAATCACACGGGTATATCCACCCTGGCGTTCTTTATAGCCGGGGGCAATCTCATCAAACAGTTTCTTAGCAACTGTTTCATCGGTTAAATAAGCCAAAGCCTGACGATAAGCATTCAAATCGCCTTGCTTGCCTAAAGTAATCATTTTATCAACAATACGGCGCACTTCTTTAGCCTTAGCCTCAGTAGTTTCGATCTTGCCATGTTTCAACACAGAAGTAGTCATATTGCGTAATAAAGCACGGCGTTGCGCACTATTGCGTCCAAGTGATCTCATTTGGCGGCTCCCCCTTTATCTAATTCTTATTCTTCATTCGTCCGTAAAGCTAATCCCAAGCTTTCCATCTTATGCTGTACTTCTTCCAAAGACTTCTTACCAAGGTTACGCACCTTCATCATATCATCCTCAGAACGCTGGGTCAACTCATACACGGTATTAATTCCGGCACGCTTCAAGCAGTTATAGGAACGCACAGAAAGATCCAATTCCTCGATCGTCATATCTAAAATCTTATCTTTCTCTTCCTCTTCCTTCTCTACCATAATCGAAACATGATCCATGCCTTCGGCCAAGCCGATAAAGAGTTTCAAATGGTCGCTCATAATACGCGCCGCTAAACTCAAAGCATCCTCCGGTTTAATGCTGCCATTACTCCAGAGCTCAATAGTCAACTTGTCATAATCAGTACGATGTCCGACACGAGTATCTTCCAAATAGAAATTCACCTTGTGAATAGGTGTGTAGATCGAGTCTACCGGAATAGTCCCGATAGGCTGATCTTCTTTCTTATTTTTCTCAGCGGAGACATATCCGCGTCCTCGCTCAACGATCATTTCAATGTACAAGCGGCTATTTTCATCTAAAGTAGCAATATGCAAATCACCGTTTAATACCTCAACAGCATCGGTGGTCTTAATATCACTTGCTTTGATCTCACCTGGTTCGGTTGCATCAATGATGATAGTCTGAGGCTCCTCGCTATCAGACTTCAAAGCCAAAGATTTGATGTTAAGAATAATATCCGCGACATCTTCCACGACCCCTGGGACAGTAGAGAATTCATGCAAAACACCATCGATTTTAATGGACGTCACCGCACTGCCCGGCAATGATGAAAGCAAAATCCGCCTTAAAGAATTACCAAGCGTAGTACCGTAACCCTTTTCCAACGGCTCAACGACAAATTTGCCGTATTTGCCATCCTCACTGGAAGCAACACATTCTATTTTGGGCTTTTCAATCTCTATCATTCGTTTAACCCTCCTACTATACCCTTACTCTGAGAACAAATATCATCAAATTATTACTTAGAGTACAACTCAACGATCATTTGCTCATCAACAGGAATATCAACATCCTCTTTGGTAGGCAGTTTGACAACTTTAGCGGAAAGATTATCGACATCTAATTCTAACCAAGCCGGCGGTTTTTTAGCGCCGAGATTTTCAACAATATTTTTAATAACAGCGGAAGATTTGCTGGATTCTTTTAATTGAATCACATCACCGACTTTCAACTGCATCGAAGGAATATTAGCCTTCTTGCCGTTCAAAGTAAAATGATTATGACGGATGAACTGTCTAGCTTGAGCTCTGGAATCAGCAAAGCCCAAACGATAAACGATATTATCAAAGCGTTCTTCCAAAATAAACAGCAAATTCTCGCCGGTTACGCCGCCTTTGCGCTCAGCCTCAGCAAAATAAGTACGGAATGGTTTCTCATTTACACCATAGATGCGTTTAGCTTTTTGTTTCTCACGCAACTGTAAACCATACTCACTGCTTTTGCTTCTACGCTGACCATGCTGACCTGGAGCATAACCTCTTTTTTCAAATGCACACTTATTATAGCAGCGATCGCCTTTTAAGAAAAGCTTAACGCCTTCTCTACGGCACAATCTGCAAACTGGACCTGTATATCTAGCCAACTTTTCTCTCCTCCTATACTCTTCTGCGTTTCGGTGGACGGCAGCCATTGTGCGGGATAGGAGTAACATCCTTAATCATGCTAACTTCCAATCCGGCAGCTTGCAAAGCGCGAATAGCAGCTTCACGACCAGCACCGGGGCCTTTAACATAGCATTCAATCTCGCGCAAACCATGTTCCATAGCTGCTTTAGCCGCAGTATCAGCTGCGATCTGAGCCGCAAACGGAGTGCTTTTTCTGGAACCTCTAAAGCCCATACCACCGGCACTAGCCCAAGAGATAGCATTACCGTTCATATCGGTAATGGTTACAATAGTATTATTAAAGGTGGACTGAATATGAGCCACACCTTTGTCAATATTTTTACGCTCTTTGCGTTTTACACGCCCAGTAGCTTTTGATTTTGGTTTAGCCAATTATATTCACCCCTTATTTCTTGCGTTTAGCGCCAACAGCTTTAATCTTGCCCTTACGAGTACGAGCGTTGGTCTTAGTACGCTGGCCTCTAACCGGAAGACTCTTACGATGTCTTACACCACGGTAGCAACCGATCTCCGTCAAACGCTTAATATTCAAAGAAACTTCACGGCGTAAATCGCCTTCGGTCTTATATTTAGCAACTTGCTCTCTTAATCTAGCTACTTCATCATCGGTCAAATCACGCACACGGGTGTCAGGATTAACTCCGGCATCAGCGACGATCTTTTCAGCACTCGGACGACCGATGCCGTAAATGTAAGTCAAGCCGATGACTACGCGCTTTTCTCTAGGTAAGTCAATACCCACTATTCTTGCCATTAATTAATTGCACCTCCTACGAGAAGCTTACTTAGCTCTAATTAGCCTTGTTTTTGTTTATGCTTAGGATTTTCGCAAATAACCATTACGGCACCTTTGCGTTTAATAACCTTGCATTTTTCACAGATAGGCTTGACAGATGCTCTAACTTTCATGGTTATACCATCCTTTCAATTACTTAAATCTATAAGTGATGCGCCCTCTGGTCAAATCATATGGTGATAATTCAACTGTTACCTTATCTCCGGGCAAAATCTTAATGAAATTCATACGAATTTTACCGGAAACATGGGCTAACACTCTATGTCCATTTTCCAACTCGACATTAAACATCGCATTTGGCAATGGCTCAATTACTGTGCCTTCTACCTCAATTACATCCTTGGACATCAAAAACCCCTCCAAACATTTTGATCTTACAGCGCGGTTAAAATAATCGGTCCATCATCAGTCACTGCAATCGAATGCTCGAAATGTGCAGATAATTGACCATCATCAGTGACCGTAGTCCAATCGTCCTCCAACACACTGACTTCATATGTGCCTACATTAACCATAGGCTCAATGGCCAAACAATAACCGGCTTTCAAACGAGGCCCGTGCCCAGGTCGGCCATAATTAGGTATGTTAGGCGATTCATGCATATCGCGGCCAATGCCGTGTCCGCAAAAATCCCGAACTACCGAAAAGCCATGCGCCTCAACATGCTCTTGAACAGCATGAGAAATATCAAACAAGCGGTTACCCACCAAAGCCTGCTCAATTCCCTTGTATAAGCTCTCCTCCGTCACTTGCAGCAGCCGCTGTGCAACCGGCGAAATCTCGCCTACAGGTAAAGTTTGAGCCGCATCGCCGTTATACTCATTCAAGATAGCGCCGATGTCCAAGCTAATGATATCTCCCTCATTAAGGACACGCTCATCCGGAATACCATGAACCACGACCTCATTCACCGACGCACATATCGAAGCAGGATAGCCGCTATAGCCCTTAAAGCTAGGTACGGCTCCCTTACTCCTAATATAATCATCAGCGATTTGGTCTAATTCCATAGTAGTCATGCCAATTCGCAAAGCATTCTTCAATTCACGATGCGTCTCCGCCACCACACGACCGGCATCACGCATATAAATCAATTCACGCTCAGATTTTTGCTCTAGCATAATTATCGCCCCAAAGCATCGCAGATGTCTGCCAAAACTTTCGACATTTCCTGATCGCCTTCGATATTTTTGATTAAACCTTTATTAGTATAATACTCAATCAAAGGCGCGGTCTGGGCTTCATACACATCCAGACGGCTGCCGACAGTCTCAGCATTATCATCTTTGCGCTGATATAACTCACCGCCGCATTTGTCGCAAACATTTTCGACTTTGGACGGATTATTAATAACATGATAGGTCGCACCGCAGCCTTTGCAGACTCTTCTGCCGGTCAAACGATCCAATAACAAGCTCTTGTCAACTTGGATATTAACTACAGCATCGATTTGCGAACCCAAATCAGCCATAATCTGAGCCAAAGCATCAGCCTGCTCGATAGTACGCGGGAAACCATCTAACAAGAAACCTTTACGGCAATCTTCCTCAGCCAATCTCTCACGCACGATACCGATAGTAACCTCATCAGGTACCAGCTTGCCCTGCTCCATATAGCTTTTTGCTTTCAACCCCAACTCCGTACCGTCTTTCTGTGCCTTGCGGAACATATCACCGGTCGAAATATGAGGAATAGCAAATTTTTCAACTAACTTTTCCGCTTGGGTGCCTTTACCGGCCCCGGGAGGTCCCATTAAAATGATATTCATTTACTTTACCTCCTTATTTCATAAAGCCTTCATAGCTGCGCATCATCAAGCTAGCTTCCATTTGTTTCATCGTATCAAGTGCAACACCGACAACGATCAACAACGCAGTACCACCGAAAGACAAATCCAAACCGGTAAAGGTGGACAACACACTCGGCAATACAGCAATGATAGCCAAGAACAACGCACCAAAAAGGGTGATTCTGCTCATGATTTTGGTGATATACTCAGAAGTCGGTCTACCGGGACGCAAACCGGGAATAAAACCACCATTCTTCTTAATATTATCAGCTACATCAATCGGATTAAAGGTGATTGAAGAATAGAAATAAGTAAAGAAGATAATCAACAGCATATAAATAACATTGTATACCCAATTACCACTGGTAAAAGTATTAGCAATCCAGCTAGCTACCCCATTATTCGGGAAGAAACCGGCAATAGTCGCAGGGAACATCAAAATGGACATTGCAAAGATTACCGGAATAACGCCTGCTGAGTTAACTTTAATCGGAATATGAGTAGACTGACCACCATATACCTTGCGTCCAACTACTCTCTTCGCATATTGTACCGGCACTCTTCTCTCGCCCTCATGCACCAAAACTACCACCAAGATAGAAACTACTGCAATAGCCAAGAAAGCGATTACCGATAAAATAGCTGCGCCACCCTGCATAGCATATCTGACCAAATAAACAGTACCGGAAGGAATACGAGAAACGATACCGGCAAAGATAATCAAGCTGATACCATTACCAATACCTTTTTCAGTAATGCACTCACCGATCCACATCAAGCACGCAGTACCTGCGGTCAAAGTCAATGCTACCAAAGCCATGCTGCCAAAAGAAGGATTAACCAATGCGCTCTTGAAACCGAAGGACAAACCTACAGCTTGGATAAAGCCCAAAACAACGGTCAAATACCGAGTGTACTCAGCCATTTTCTTACGGTCCTCTTTTGCCAACTGCTCCAATTTAGGAACAATAACAGTCAAAAGCTGCATAATAATCGAAGCATTGATATACGGAGTGATACTCATCGCAAAAATCGAGAAATTGCTAAACGCACCGCCGGCTACCATATCAAAGAACCCTAAAATTTTGGCTTGCCCGGTTAATTGTTGGATAATCGAATTATCGATTCCCGGTACCGGAATGTGCGCACCAATACGAAATACCAGAAACATCAACAGCGTAAAAACAATTTTTTTACGCGTATCTTCTACCTTTAAAGCAGCGCGCAGAGTAGATAACATTAGATCACCTCTACGCTTCCGCCGGCAGCTTCAATCTTAGCTTGAGCTGCTTGGCTGATAGCATTGGTTTGGACCTTAAATGCTTTAGTGACCTCACCATTGCCTAAAATTTTAATACCACCGTTTTTAACTTGTTTCACCAAACCCTGTTCAATCAAGAACTCAGGAGTGATTACCTCATCGGCGCTAAAACGATCTAAAAGACCGACATTTACTTCAGTATACTCTACTTTAAAGCGGGCATTGGAGAAACCGCGTTTCGGCATGCGTCTTTGTAACGGAGTCTGACCGCCTTCAAAATAAGGGCCTTTACCACCGCCGGAGCGAGCCTTTTGACCTTTATGACCTTTGCCGGAAGTTTTTCCTAAACCGGAACCAATACCTCTACCTACACGTTTCGGGGATTGCTTGGACCCCTCTGCCGGTTGGAGCTCATGGAGTTTCAATGAAAACACCTCCTACTATTTAAGCTTGCACTTCTTCAACACTAACTAAATGGCTGACTTTATTGATCATACCACGAATGCTCGGAGTATCCTCTTGGATCACAGAGCTTTGAGTTTTCTTCAGACCCAGGGCTTTAACGATATTTCTCTGATGCTCGGAATAACCGATAACACTTTTCACCAAAGTAATTTTTAATTTCATTGTATCCGCCCCCTTAACCTAAGATTTCTTCCGGAGTTTTACCCCGCAATGCAGCAACATCTTCTACTCTCTTCAAACCAGCCAAACCCTCAACCGTAGCTTTAACGATATTCAAGTTAGTATCAGAGCCTAAAGATTTTGCCAAAATATTTTTAATGCCGGCCAATTCTACAACCGCACGAACTGCACCACCGGCGATGACACCGGTACCTTCAGCAGCCGGACGCAACATAACTCTGGCTGCGCCGAATCTACCGATAGTTTCATGAGGAATAGTCTCGCCTTTAACGACAGCAACTTCAACTAAATTTTTCTTAGCGTCTTCTACGCCTTTGCGGATAGCCTCAGGCACTTCATTAGCCTTACCCATACCAACACCGACGATACCG
>CAYTOM010000048.1:0-5403 GCA_964439335.1 uncultured Peptococcaceae bacterium
GAGGCAGCTATCACGCCTCAGACCGCCGCAATTATGATCGAGGTAATCCAAGGCGAGGGCGGTGTAAATATCCAGCCACAGAGCTATTATGATGGAGTACAGGCTTTGTGCGAAAAATACGGCGTACTTTTGATTGTTGATGAGGTACAGACCGGTATGGGACGCACCGGCTATGCGTTTGGTTTTCAAAATTTCGGCTTAAAGCCGGATATTATTTCCTTAGCAAAGGCATTGGGCGCAGGTTTCCCGATGGCAGCCATGGTAGCTAAAAAAGAAATAGCCGATGCTTTTGTGCCGGGAGATCATGCGTCGACTTTTGGTGGGACACCGCTCGCTTGTGCAGCAGGATTGGCAGCGTCAAGCGTGTTGTTAGACGATGAATTTTTAGCAGAAGTACAGAAAAAGGGTGAATATTTACGCAATCAGGCTAAAGAATTAGCCGATAAATTGCCTGGTAAAATTACCGATGTTCGTGGAGTAGGGCTGATCGATGCAATCGAATTAAGTGTCAGTGCGCCGGAGGTATCGCAAAAAATGTTCCAAAAAGGTGTGCTGGTTAATAGTATCGGAGAGCATATTTTGCGTTTGGTACCGCCGTTAGTAATTAGTAATGAGGAAATAGAGATGTTTATTAATACTTTGGGTGAAGTATTAAAAGAAATGTAAAATGCGAGGCTCTCCGTAAGATTTATCCGGAGAGCTTTTTTATTTACGAATTTTAGCTTGACTGGATCTAAAAAACATAATAATATAGTTATATCAAGCAATTAAGCATGATTGAGGAGGATATTGAGATGAGTGAATTGGAAAAAAAGGTAGCTGAAAGTGTGAGCTATATCCATAGCAAATGTGCGATTAATCCTAAGATAGCCATAGTTTTAGGCTCGGGATTGGGACAGATGGCAGATGATATCACTGATGCGGTGATTTTGGAGTATTGTGATATTCCGCATTTTGCCGTATCGACAGCCCCCGGGCATATGGGTAGATTGATTATCGGAAAATTAGGTGAGGTAGAGGTATTGTGTATGCAGGGACGACTGCATTATTATGAAGGCTGTGGGATAGACAAAGTAGTTTATCCGATTAGAGTGATGGCTAAATTGGGAATTGAAAATTTGATTTTGTCTAATGCTGCCGGCGGAATAAATTTGGATTTTAAAGCCGGTGATATTATGATGATTAATGACCATATCAATTTTACCGGCGTAAATCCTTTGCTGGGGGCTAATGAGGAAGCATTTGGGGTGCGTTTTAACGATATGAGCTATGCTTACAATCCTACTCTTCGGCAAATGGCGCGTGAGAGTGCCACTGAATTGGGCTATGAGTTGCGCGAGGGTGTGTATGTCGGCTGTAGTGGTCCCAGCTATGAAACTCCGGCAGAAATCAAGATGTTTCGTATCTGGGGAGCTGATGCGGTGGGTATGTCTACAGTGCCGGAGGTCATCGTCGCTAATCACTGTGGGATGAAAGTAGCGGCGTTTTCCTGCATTAGCAATATGGCAGCAGGTATTTTAGATAAGCCTCTGACCGAAGAGGAGGTATTGCTGGCAGGCAAGCAGGTCAGCAGTCAAATGAGCTCTTTGGTACGGCGCTTGGTAGAAAAAATTGATGGGAGATGAGCTGATGGGAGAGGAATTTTCTTTGCCGCTTACAGTGAGTTTTGATGACGAAAAAAATGCTCTGGTCATCATAGATCAAAGTCAATTACCTAATCAGACGGAGATGCTCTATTTAAAGACCCAGGAGCAGGTCCATCGGGCGATTTATTTACTCAAGGTCAGAGGAGCACCGGCGATAGGCGTAGCCGCAGGCTATGGGCTGTATTTAGCGGCTTTAAATATTATCGTAAGCAAAAGAGAGGAATTTGTAGCCAAGCTGGCAGAGGCGCGGGATTATTTGATAAGTGCCCGACCGACAGCGGTAAATCTGGCTTGGGCGGTCAATCGCGTTTTTCAAGTTACGGAAAAATATCCTCTGGCTGAGGTAGAGGAGCTAAAGCAACTTTTGAAACAAGAGGCAGATGCTATTTTTCAAGAGGATATCGCCATGTGCCGCAAGATAGGCGAGTATGGCTTGAGCTTGCTAGATGATGAAATGGGCATCCTGACTCATTGTAATGCCGGCTGGCTGGCAACTGTGAAGTATGGTACGGCGTTGGCTCCGTTACATCTGGGGCGAGAGCAGGGCATGAATTTTCATGTCTATGCCGATGAGACACGCCCACAATTACAAGGAGCGAGATTAACGGCATATGAATTAGCGGAGCATGGGATAGATGTGACGGTTATTTGCGATAATATGGCATCGACCGTAATGAAAGAGGGCAAAATACAGGCTGTCTTGGTTGGGGCAGATCGTATAGCGGCTAATGGTGATACGGCGAATAAAATCGGCACCTCGGCGGTAGCGGTTTTAGCGCAGTATTATCAGATACCGTTTTATGTCTTGGCACCGTATTCGACGATAGATTTAAATTGTATTGATGGTAGTATGATTAAAATTGAGGAGCGACCAAGTCATGAGGTGCGTGAGATGTGGTATCGCGAAAGCATGATTACGGATAAAGCGAAAATTTACAATCCTGCCTTTGATGTGACGGATCATAGCTTGATTACGGCTATAGTGACAGATAAAGGCATAGTTTATCCGCCTTTTACCGAAGGGCTGGCGCGGATATTTGAGGAGGAAAAATGATGTATCCGTCAGATGAGGAGGCTAAAAAGCTAATCGTAGCTGTATGCAGGCGTATGTATGAAAAAAACTATGTCGTGTCTAATGACGGCAATGTTTCTGTAAAAGTAGCAGATGATATCCTCTGGACGACACCGACCGGTATTTGTAAAGGGGATATGACCGCAGAAATGCCGGTCAAGGTTGATTTAGAGGGGCATATTTTGGAGGGTGAATATAAGCCGTCCAGCGAATTAAAAATGCATTTGCGTTTATATCAGGAAAATAGCGATATTAAGGCTGTAGTTCATGCTCATCCGCCGATAGCGACGGCGTTTGCGTGCGCAGGGCAGGCACTAAAGGAGCCTATTTTAGCCGAAGCAGTGCTGAAATTAGGTGAGGTGCCCTTGGCAGGATATGCGGCTTTAGGCACAGACAAGGTCGCAGAGGCGGTAGCACCGTATGCCCATCAATATACCGCACTTTTATTGGAAAACCATGGGGTGGTTACTTGGAGTGCTGATTTGTGGCAGAGCTATTATTTATTGGAGTCTGTGGAGCAATACGCCAAGATTTTGCTTTATACGAAAATATTAGGGACAAAAAAGCCACTTTCCGAGGAAGAAATAGCTTTTTTGCGCAGTAAATAATATTAAATAAGTAGCAAATAAAAAAAGGTTTGGCAAAAAGCCAAACCTTTTTTTGTCTTACTTAAAAAGTAAGTCGCATCTGATACCAACGGACATCACCATGGGTGGAGACGGAAATCCCCTCGTTGATAAAGCCAAACTTGGCGTAATAATTTAGCAAGTGTTCTTTACAGGTGAGGACTAATCCCAGGCGCCCTTGGGTGCGAGCGGTTTGGATAGCTGTATTTAAAAGTTGGGCGGCATAGCCCCGACGGCGATATAGAGGGAGGGTATTTACTCCAAAAATCATCTGCCATGCGCCATTTTCATTATGCAGCGAGGCATCGGCATACATTTCATCGGTTAAATCCGCTTGGTCACTAACCATGCCGTCCACAAAGGCAATTAATTTGTCCTCATCAAACATCAGCCAAAAATGATTGGCATAGTATTGTAAACGCGCCCGAAATTCATTTTCGTCGGCGGCTTCCGCAGGTGGAAAGCAGGTGGCCTCGAGGGCGACTATTTGAGCTAAATCATCGATAGTAGCGGTACGAATCAGCATAAAATTCTCCTTTGATTTGAGTGAAATAATTAATTAGAGGGGAGGATATTTATTCTCCGGATAGAGGTGGTTTTGCCATTTTGAATTTCCAGCAGGCAGGCATTAAACTGGGCTTGCCCTTGGCTTTGGGCAAATCTAACCGGTCGCTGAGTTAAAAAACGCTCAATAGCTAAATTTTTATCTACCCCGAGGATGGAGTCGTATGCTCCGCACATACCAGAGTCGGTGAGATAGCCACAGCCTTTGGGCAATATTTTTTCGTCGGCTGTTTGCACATGGGTATGAGTACCGATTAAAGCGGCGGCACGCCCATCTACATAATGCCCCAAGGCGATTTTTTCGGAGGTAGCCTCGGCGTGAAAATCAATAAAAACTGCCGCATTTGGGGCAGCTTTTTTTATTTCCGAAAGCAGCTCGTCAATTACCTCAAAAGGCGAAACTAAATTGCTGAGATAGACATTGCCCATCAGGCTAATCACTGCCAGAGTGTTTTTGCCACCGTCTAATAGATACCACCCTGCTCCGGGAGTATTTTTGGGGTAGTTATAGGGGCGCACCAATTCCGGCGTATGGTCAATAAAATCCAGCACTTCGGCACAATCAAAGCTATGATTGCCTAATGTCACGCAGTCAGCCCCGGCAAAAAGCAAGCGGCGAAATATATCGTGCGTGATGCCGTTTTTCGGAGCGGAATTTTCGCCATTAACGATAACGAAATCAATTTGTTCATCTTTTTTCAGGCGTCTGATATATTTTTCGGCGATTTGCAGACCGCTTTCACCTACTATATCAGCGACAAATAATACTTTCATTATATTTCCTCATTTCTGTAGTAACTGTAGCTGGGAATTAATATTTTAATTATTAGCGAAATAATACTTGCTTAGAGAGCTTTTGCCCATTGGCACACCAGGACGCAAAATGCTCGCAATTATTGCTTAGAAAATTATAGCCGCCAAAGTCGCAATTAACCTGGCTTAAAGCGCGACGAGCTATTTCCTCGGGAGGATAAGCGCAGAGGATATCTACAGCACGACACACATTACCACCGGCAGCAAAATCTTCGATTTTCGTGCGGCGGATATAAGCCTCAATTTGGATAAATTGCACATTTCCTCTGAAATGGACAAAACTGCCGTCATTTAAGGCGATACCGTAATGACGATAGCTGAAAAAGCCGTCATATATTTGCTGCCAAATGATGCGCCTTTGGGCTTGTTGGAGTTGCTCCTCTAAGACATGGCGCTCATTGGGGCGAATTTCACGCACGACATATACAGGGTAACCTTTGAGCATATTTTCACCTCATTTTAGGCTTTTTAATTAATATATGCCGACTGTGTGAAATGATGATAACGAAATAAGCTAGCTATCAAGCGATAATTCAGTATTAATTTTAGCATTATTTACACTTTTGTGCAAGTAGCGCTTTAAAAGCATTAGCGATATTAATAATCCTATGCAGAAAACGCTACTGCCGGGGAGCTGGCGTATCAGGCGGCGATTGGTGCGGCTTTGGGTGGTATTTTAGGT
>CAYTOM010000048.1:5413-7121 GCA_964439335.1 uncultured Peptococcaceae bacterium
TGGCAGTAATGCTTTGGATTATCGGATTAGTAAAAAAGCTCAGCAGAGAGCTGAGGCTGAGGCGAAGAAGCGTGAGCAAGAGAGGGATAGCAGTAGCTTATCTTTTCGTGATGTGGATTATGCTGATAAGGCACAGCAGACAGCTATCATGCAAGATGTAAATCGAGAAATGGTGCAGGATGGTAGGGTAGTAGTAGCTGATAGTAATATGTTGAAAGAGCTGGAAGAGTATTACCCGGATTTGCGTAGCATGAAAAGCAAGGATAGAAAGCCTATTTTAAAAGCGAAGATGAATGCTTTAAAAGAAAAGCTGAAAAAGGATTTAACGGAGTTAAAAGATACTAAATTTGAGTTTAATGTTAATGATGGCGTGTTAGAGGCTAAGCTATATGATGCCGGTATAAAAGAGGTATTAGAAAAGATAACCAAGCAAAAGGCAGCTATGATTTCCAGCAGTGAGGATATTTTTAAAAATGCCAAGTATATGTATAGTACGCAGGACTATGAGGGCAATCCGAATATAGAAAGATGGAATTATTTTTATACGCCTGTGCAAATAGGCGATGATGTAGTGGGTGTGCGTATTGCGGTAAGGGATATGCGTCGCACTGGCGAAAGTCAAATATATAATTGGGGGATAAAAAAAGAAGCAACCTTGGACGGTGCCAAGGGCGTACCAAACGGCAGCGTTCCGGGCGGTGTCTCATCAGTTGCTTCTACCTCTACTATACCACAGCAGGGCGAGGGTGTCAATGAGGGAAATGCGTATGCTAAGGCTTATGAGCAGATGGTGAGCAAGGATAGTAGTGCAGAGAGTCGGGAACGGGCTTTGTCGGAGGATGAAAAGAGGGTGAAACGCTTTATCCAAACGGCTGCTATAAAGGCTCGGCTGGATGTGAAGTATAAGGATATGCCGCTTAATCAAAAGGCATATTATAAAGACGGGACTATTTATGTTAATCAGAATCGCCCTTTGAATGAGGGGATGAAGTCAACTGTAGCGCATGAGATTTTTCATTCGTTAGAGGGTACGAAAGAGCATGATAGGATTGTGGAGTTAGCTTTGCAGAGTGTGGGCGATGGTGCTATCCAAAGGAAGATAGATAGCTATGGAAAGTACGGTATTGCTCTGGATGAAGCAGGGGCTAAGGCCGAGATAGGTGCGGAGTATATCGAGAAAGCATTGACCGATGAGGAAACTATTAATCAAATTCTTTTAGAGAATAAGAGCTTGGCAGGGCGTATCTTGGAGCGCATCAAGGAAATGGTTGCGTTCTACAAGGCGAAGAAAAGTATGACTGCGGAGGAGGCAAGGGAGTATAAGGCTCTTTTAAAGGCTAAGTATTTGTATGAGGACGGATTGGCTAAGCTGAATAGCGGTGAGTATGAGCCGTATAGCGGGGAGAGAAATGCAAGGTATGATTTGACCGAGAATGCACCGGAGGAGGTAGACAAGCTTTTAAAAGATAAGGGCTATACTAAAGAGGTGCTTTTATCTGATGATACGCCTAATATTTTATTAGGGCAAAAGGGTGTTAAAAATCTGCCGTTGATGATGAAAGCAGCCCATATCCGGGAGAATATCTTGTCCGAAGATGAAGCAAAGAAAATGGGATTACAAACCGGGGAAAATGTGCATTATCATGGTTTAGGCAAAGAGTTCTTTTTAAAGGTAATTGATGGGTTAGATGAGATAATAGAGGCCTAC
>CAYTOM010000049.1:0-7034 GCA_964439335.1 uncultured Peptococcaceae bacterium
CCATGTCTTTTGCTTTGTCAGCAGCTTTATCAGCGACATCTTTAGCTTTATCAGTAGCTTTGTCAGCTACATCTTTAGCTTTATCAGTAGCTTTGTCAGCTACATCACTCATTTTTTTCTTAAAACTATCAAATTTGCCCATAAAAATACCTCCTAATGTTTATTTAAACCGCTTGAGCGGTAGAAAAAACTATTTTCTGGCTTTCCATTTGGGGACAACGGTCAGTTGCTCATATTCCTCTTTGGTGATACCTAAAATCCACTGATCAATATATTCACCTTCCATGAAAATATGCTTTCTGAGCTTACCCTCGCCGATAAAGCCAAAGGATAAAGCGGATTTTAAGCCCAAGGTATTATTGTCATTGACCTTAGTATAGCATTTTTCAAAGCCGAATTCGTAGAAAACTATATCTAACAAGACTATCATCAAATCTACGCCAAAGCCTGCCAAGCGTTTATCACTATCAGCGATACCCAAAGCAATTTCGGCATGACCGTTTTGGCGGTCGATATCCTTAATCGATGCGACTCCGATAGGCTCATTATCGCGCTTATTACGCACGATAAAATCTACCTTTTTCGCACCTGGGTCGGTGATATCGCGAGCATTTTTAATATCATCGACGATCATATCCAGCGAATTGCTGACATAGCTATCATACCAGTAACGAAAATCTTTATCCAAATACCATTTCTGCAAAATAGCGGCATCGCTTTCCGCAGGCTTGGTTAAAATTATTTTTCTGCCTATATACATCTATAGCACCTCCAAAAAATCTGTCCTCCACTGTAGTATTGCACAAAATGAAAATATTTTAATCCTCATATGTGTTATAATTCGCTTTTCAAGGGCATTTGTCCTTTTTTATTGGTTAATTTTATAAAACTTTTTCAAATTATCTTTGGCATCTTTTGAGCCTAATGTCGCCGCTTCGAGGAAAAATTCCTTGGCTTTGTTTTTATCCTTTTTGATACCTGTACCGTAATAATAGCACAGAGCTAAATTGTTTAAAGCATCGGGGAATTTTTTCTCCGCAGCCAAGGAATAATAAGAAAAGGCTGATTTTTGGTCTTTTTTAGTGCCATAGCCGTTATCATAGCATAATCCCAGATAGTTTTCCGCTTCCGCATAGCCATGCGAAGCAGATTTTTGAAACCACTTAAACGCCTCGGTATTATTTTCTTTGACACCTTGCCCTAAATAGTAGCGGATAGCTAAATTGCACTGTGCCGGTGGGTAATCGGCATTGGCAGCTTTTTGATACCATTTGACGGCTTCGCTATCGTTTTTAGCTGTACCGCTGGCATAAAAATAGCAATTTCCCAGCTCATTTTGGGCGATAGCCAAGCCATTATCAGCGGCTTTTTGGTACCAATTGAAACTTTCCTTTAAATCCTTTTCCCGTCCCAGTGCCATATAGCAGCACACGCCGTAATTATACTGGGCTTGGGCATGGTTATTTTGGGCAGCTAACAGATAATATTTCGCTGCTTGCTCGTAGTTTTTCGTACAGCCTTGACCGGAAGCATAATATTGGGCAGTTTTAAATTGGGACTCACTATGCCCCTCCAATGCCGCCCGCTCATACCAATGCAGTGCTAATTTAGGATTAGCATTGATAGCATCGTGACCTTTTTCGTAAATTTCACCTAAGCGGCACATAGCCGGCAGATAGCCCATTTGTGCGGCTTGGTCATACCATTTCAAAGCATTAGCCGCATCTTTAGCGATACCATAGCCACCCAGATAGCAAAATGCCAAATTATATTGCCCTTCCGGTGAGCCTCCGCGTGCTGCTTGGGCAAACATTTGCACCGCAGCTGCTTGGTCTTGGGCGATGCCGTCACCTTTAAACAAGCGTATCCCTTGCTCATTAGCCTCATCAGGCGATATATCGGGCTTATCGGTAGGTGTAGTCGGATTAACGGCAGAATTGATTTGAGGCATGATACGGGTCTGCCAATTTTCAGCATTTTTAGGTGCGGTCGGAGCTATTTTAGGAGTAGCAATAGTTTCATGCTTGGTTTCCGATGTTTCTAAGGTAAATTTTGGCTCATTATGCGGAGCGATATCACGCAAAAGCTCGCCGGAGGATAATTGTTTATTTTCCAGATTATACTTAGTCATAATTTTGGTGATAATTATCTCTACATCAGCAGCTATAGCCGTAGGCATAGCCAAGCGTGCGCTCAGCACAGCTTTCAGCAAATTGGCATAAAAGCTCCCACTATTACAGCCGGCTCGTAAAAATAAATCCAGCGGATCTGTAGCATGATAAATATTTTTCAGCCAATCTTTAGTCGGGATATTTTCCGCTAAAAGTTTTTCTCTGTTGAGTGCTTCTAAGAGGAGCTTTTCTGCTTCTTCACGCTCCTCATTACTGCGCTCTGCCACTGCAAATAAAGGGTGATAGTTTAAAATTTGCGCATATTTTTGCCCCTCGGGCAGCTGAGTTAGCTGGTTACTGACTATCGCCATCGCTTCGCGTAATAAACTATGATAGATGTATTTTTCACAATTATTTAAATAGCTGCGCCCACACAGAGCTACAGATAATTTTTCGTACCAGGCAGTATGGTAAAAAAAGTGGTCAAACTCATTAGTAGTCGTAAAAATAATCATTTGCGCCAAGATATTTTTAGCATCGGCAGAGCTTTGAATATATTTTTCCCAGGTATCTTTTTTGTAAAATTGCAGGTTTGCGGGAGTCAAAGTGCATCCTCCTTTAAATAATTTATATCATCTATTTTCATGCGTTTATTATAGCACTTATCCGCGAATATCACAAGGAAAACTTGCAATATTTTATTTAGTAGGCTATAATTAAGGCAAATATGATATAAGGAGCGTTTTTCTATGTCTACTTTCGCCCAGATGCCTTTAAAGGAAAATATCATTCGTACTTTAGAGGAAAAATATAAATTTACCGAGCCGACATTGGTACAAAAGCAGGTCTTTGCCCCCTTTAGCGAGGGAAAAAATATCTTGGTGCAGTCGGAAACAGGTAGTGGCAAGACCTTTGCTTATTTATTACCGCTGGATCACATGATTGATAGCGAAAAAAAAGAATTGCAGGCGATTATCCTCTCACCCAGTCACGAATTAGCGGTGCAAATCACCCATGTCAATGAGGAGCTTGCCAAAGATGCCGAGTTAAATATCAAAACTCAGTGCTTGATCGGTGAGGCTAATATTAATAAGCAAATCGAGCGTTTAAAGGATAAACCGCAAATCATCGTCGGTACGCCGGGGAGAATTTTAGATTTATTTAAAAAGCGTAAATTAAACGGGCAGACAGTCCGCACTATCGTCTTAGACGAAGTAGACCAGCTGTTGGATAATACTAATTGCCAAAATGTGCTGGATATCATCAAATCTACTCGCCGTAATACCCAAATTTGCGCTTTTAGTGCTTCGGTCAGTGATTCGACGAAAAATATGCTGTCCTCGTTGCGGGAGGATATTGAAAATATTGCGCTAAGCTCGAAAACATATCTAAACAATGACATCACGCATTATTACATCGTGACACCTCAACGCGAAAAAGCCGATACCTTGCGGAGCTTGGTACATGCTTTAGAAAACGAAAAAATCTTGGTTTTCACCCAAAATGGGCGTAATATTGAGCTGGTAGCGGAAAAATTGCAATATCACAAAATCAATGCACAAGCTTTACACAGTGCATTGCCCAAAGAAGACCGCAAGGAAGCTCTGGAGGGCTTTCGCAAAGGTACGGTCAGGGTGTTGGTGTCCTCGGATTTAGCGGCACGAGGATTGGATATCGCTGATGTAGGTTATGTGGTCAATTTAGATTTTCCGCGCTCGGCTTTGGAGTATGTCCATCGTGCCGGTCGCACCGGGCGCATGGGCAAAAAAGGTAACTGTATCAGCTTGGTCACTTCGGAGGAAGTAGCCCCATTAAGAATTTATAAACGCGAATTTGCTTTGGAAATGTCTGAGATACATTTGTATGGCGGAAAAATTTATCCCGGGGCGGCTAAGGGCAAATCTCGCCCACCTAAAAAGACTGCTCAATCTCCCTCTAAAGCATCTAAAACGAAAAAGCCCGTCAAAGGCAAGACCAATTCCCCCAAAAGCACTACCGATAAAGGCAAAAATAGTTTATAAAGACAAAATAGTTTATAAATGAAAAAATGGTTTAGTTAAAAATTGAGTAATTTAGCACTAAACAAATAGTATATCTCCTCGGTAAATGTGCATACTGAAAAGGCAGCAAGCCAAACAGTACACATGAGGAGGTGAGTTTATGTATAATAAAAATTACAGTAAAAGTGCCAATAAGCGCGATAATGAAATTCAAAATCGCGCAGAACAAAAAAACAGTGCAGAAATCAGCGCCAATACAGTAAAAAATAAAGCTAAAAATCAAGCTAAAAGCAGTACGATTAATAATGCGACCACACACAATATGCACAATGTCAATAATGCCGAAAATTGTGGTCACTAAGTAAATTCCCCGACAATTAATTCTAAGCATAAAAAAAGCACCTTTTAAAGGTGCTTTTTTGTGTCTAAATCAGTGTTTATAAAAATGTTCTTTACCTAAACCGCATAAAGGACAGACCCAATCCTCCGGCAAATCAGCAAAAGCAGTATTTGGGTCGATACCGTTATCAGTATCTCCGTCTTTAGGATCATAAATGTAACCGCAAGGGCATTCGTACAATTCCATAGCTTGTAGCCTCCTTTAAAATTTTATCAGATAATTTATTTATACCCCAAAATCAGGAGTTTAAACATCGAATTTTAAAAATTTTGGGCGTACGATAAAAATAAAGCGAGCATAAATATAAAATAAGCACCGACTACACCGGCAGTGATACGACCGCTGGTGTCGCCGTTTTCTTTGTAGTATTTCTCCTTTTGCAGCGAATTCATCGCCTGGATATTATTGATACAGCCATGCACATAGTTGTAGTATAGGCTATTACCCAAAAAGCCACAAACAAAATTAGGAACCAAAGCGATGAGCAAGGCTAAAATATTGACAATAATCGGTGCATTCATCAAATAGCGCATTTGGACAAAGGCTACCAAAAAGTTTAAAGCCAATAATAATGCTCCCGGGACAAACATTTTGCGGTAGAAGCACCAAAAAGTCGAGCAAACAAAGCCGGAGAGGTTAAAAGAAATACGATTGTTTTTCTCCTCCATGTGCTCAAATTTGCTTAAATAATAATCCAGCTTTTTTTCGCCGATAAAGCGTTTATATTCGCGGCGTAAATCTTTGGATTTAATATCATCTGTATTTGCTTTCACTATCTTTGCCATATAAACCTCCAAAAATTAAAAATAAATTATAAAACTCATTTTAGTTTAGCGCAAAACTATTTTTAAGTCAAGCTAAAATTGGCTATATTATAGAAATATTCATATAGCGCCAAAATAGGCGAAAAAATATCGCAATTTTCTTGGCAGAAATGATGTATTTTCCCCAAAAATAGTGTATAATAAATAAATATATGATTTTTGAGGAGGTCCATTTATGAGCTACAAAGCAATGTATCGAGTCTTTCGACCGACGGATTTTAATGAGCTGGTAGGACAGGAGCATATCAGTACGACGCTGAAAAATGCCTTAAAGACTGATAGGCTGGCACATGCTTATTTATTTTGCGGTCCACGCGGTACCGGCAAGACCTCCAGTGCGAAAATTTTGGCGAAAGCGGTCAATTGCTTAAATCCTATCGAGGGAGAGCCGTGTAATAAATGCGCTAATTGCTTGGCGATTAATGAGGACCGTTTTCCCGATGTCATTGAAATCGATGCCGCTACCAACCGCGGTATTGACGAAATCAGAGAGTTACGGGACAAAATTCGCTTTGCTCCTGCCAACGGCAAAAAGAAAGTCTATATCATCGACGAAGTACATATGCTAACTAACGAAGCCTTTAATGCATTATTAAAGACCTTAGAGGAGCCACCGGAATATGTGCTGTTTATCATGGCGACTACCGAGGCTAATAAAGTACCATTGACCGTATTATCACGCTGTCAGAGATTTGATTTCCGCCAGATAGCTCCGAAAAAAATCAAGGAGCGTCTTGCTTATATCGCTAATGAGGAAAATATTACTTTAAGTGATGAGGCACTAAGCCTGATAGTCAGAAGAGCTGATGGTGGATTGCGCGATGCGATAGGATTGTTAGACCAGTGTGCGGCTTTTAGCAGTGATGGTCACATCCAAGCCGAGCAGGTTTTGGCAGTAATCGGCTCCTTGGGCGAGGAAAATACCGCTGCTTTGCTCACCGCTATTATGCAGAGTGATTACAATGATTTATTTACCCAGATCGATGAATATTTGAGTATGGGCAAGGAAAATAGCATTATCCTGTGGGAATTACTAAACTATTTGCGGCAGATCATGCTGATTAAAATTAAGCAGAATGATTTGGTAGTATTGAGCGAGGATATCCTGCCACGAGCGCAAGCCCAAAGCAGGCAAATGTCGCTGGCTCAATTAACGGCTTTAATCGATAGATTGAGTAAAGCCAAAAATGACCTGCGCTGGGCAGAGCAAGGGCGAATTATCGTGGAAACGGCATTATTGGAATGCTCGCTTTTATTAAATAAACCTATTGAGACCGCAATTGAGCCTATCGCTAAAAGTGCGCCTCTCATGAAGCCTAAAGCTGTAGATACTCCTGCTAAAAAAGCAGCTGCACCACCGGCAAGCAATACACCTAAAATAGCTCTGGAAAAGCCGGAGGATATTTTAAATAGTTGGGAGCAGATTTTAGCAGCTATCCGCAGTGAAAGTATCCAAGTGTATGCCTTTTTAAAAGAGGGTCAGGCGATGGGGCTGGAAAACGATGAATTAATCATCAAATTTGACTCCAAGCATAAATTTCACAGTAATAAAATCAATCAAAATGATAATAAAAAAATAATAGAAACCGTCATAGAAAGATTGACACAAAGAAAAGTTAGGCTTAAAATTTATTGTGAGGAAAAAGACGGTGATTTTGCCGATAAATATGATTTGGCGCAAAAAGCCAGAGAAATATTT
>CAYTOM010000050.1:0-6513 GCA_964439335.1 uncultured Peptococcaceae bacterium
TCCTGAAGCGTTCATTGCCGGTACGGTCAAACTGGTAGGGACTGATAATGAGAAAATTTTCACAACTGCTTACGAGCTATTAAACAATCCGCTAGCCTATGAGGAAATGAGCCATGCCATAAATCCCTATGGTGATGGACAGGCTTGCACACGCATCATCAACGCCATTAAGTATTATTTCGGCTTAGCCGCAAAACCCGACGAATGGCAGGAATAGAGCTTATTTGATAGCAAAAAATTAAATTTGGCAAAATATATGTGAAAAAAAGTACAAGAATAATAAACAAAAACCTCGCTTTTGTATAAGTTTTGTTTTAGCTAAATCGCTAAAAATTGCGTTTTTTTGGTTGTTTTAGAGAAAAAAATTTAGTATAATAAGTAGTGTTGGATAGCTTAACGCAAAATTATGCCGATTTTGCTATTCCACGAAAACTATGAAGGTGGCGGCGAATGAAGAAAAAGCAAACCTCTAATTCCGGTCAGTATATAGGTCTGGCATTCAACTTTGGCATTATCTTGGTAATCAGCATGGTTATCATGTTCAAAGTCGGTGCGTGGATTGATGCTAAATTAGGGACTAAGGGCATCGTCACTTTGGTTTTTGTCATCATGGGTATCATATCGGGATTTCGTGTTTTGATGAGTAATGTCGCAGATATCGACAGGCGAAACAAATATCGCTATGGTGAAGATGACGAAGAGGATTATTGGTAATTCTGTGCTATAATTTGCATATTGAGAAAAAAATAAAAACCATAAAATAAAAATTCTGGACAAAATCCTTATCTATAGGTAAACTATTAAGTGGCTGTGATGTGAGGGTAAAATAATGGACATCTTGCTTTACGGAGCCGCAGGCTTTGTTTGGGGATTTATAGTGAGTGCCTTTAATAACTTTTGGGGCAAAAAAGTCTTGATGGACGACTCCAAGGGTGCGGCAATGATTATCTTTCCCTTGCGTATCTTGATTTACGGACTGGCTATGTATTTGGTCAAGTTTAATACTGCGATGTTAATCGGGACAGTGTTGGGCTTGCTGATGATAAAAAATTTCATTTTATTAAAAACTATCAAAGATATGTTATCTGAGAAAAGAAAGGGGTGAAAAAAGTGTTGCTTTCAAATGTTGCATATGCGTCCGAAGCAAATACTGCGTTGGTTACATTCAACAGCATTGATTTCGGCTTAGGGCCTTTAGTAATCAGCTCTGAGTTAGTAACGATGTGGATAATCATGCTCATTGTTACGGTTGTATGTTACTTAGGCACCAGAAATATGCAGAGAGAACCAAAAGGCTTACAAAATGCCCTGGAAATGGGTACTGAGATGCTTTTAAATTTCTTCAGCGGCTTGATGGGGAAAAAGAGAGCACGAATGTATCTGCCATTTTTGATGACATTTTTCATTATGATTTTGATTTCCAACTACTCCGGTTTATTACCGATGGCCGGACATGCTTGGGTAGAGGGAGGCTCGGCTTATTATAAACCGCCTACCAGTAATATCAATGTAACCGGTGCGTTTGCGCTTATAGCAATTGGTGGTATGTTCTATTTCGGCATGAAAACCCATGGTGCCGGTGCATATTTAAAACACTATTTCTTATCACCGATGGCTCCGATCAATATTCTAGAGACCTTCACCAAACCGGTGTCGCTGGCTTTGCGTCTTTACGGTAATGTGTACGGTGAAGAAATGATCATTGCGGTATTGATGAGCTTAATGCCGTTCTTCTTACCATTGCCTATGCAGGTATTGAGTTTGTTGTTCGGTGCAGTACAAGCATTCGTGTTTACTTTGTTGGCAGCTATCTATATAGATGAAGCTACCGAAGAGCACGAAGCACACTAATTAATTGTTCATTCCGGCTATGACCGAAATGATATATGCTTTTCAAAAATCACTTTTATTTTAAATTTTAAAATTTAAAATTCACCTACTTATTAATTGAAAGGAGGGGGAAATCAATGGTAGCACTCGCTAAAGCATTGGCAATCGCTATTGCAACTATCGGCCCTGGCTTAGGTCAAGGTATGGCAGCAGCTAAAGCTATGGACGCTATTGCTCGTCAGCCGGAAGCCGCTGGTGACATCCGTACATCTTTAATTCTTTCCTTAGCATTTATGGAAGCATTAACCATCTACGGTTTGTTGATCGCCTTCATGATTGGCTAATTTTGACTAGTTTCAAAATTAAAAGTTATAAGTATTGAAGCGTAGGGTCTAAGTAGGCGATTGGGACTTGGTCCAATCGCCTTTTATTTGTTATTATCGTGTGCTGACCCCCACATGAGAGGAGGTTAATCCATGCATTTCGAATGGTCATTGGCACTTGGCGCATTTGTTAACTTCTTTGTGCTTTTGTTCCTCTTAAAGAAATTCTTGTATAAACCGGTCTTGGGTATGTTTGACAAACGCAGAGATGAAGTTATGTCTAATATGCAGAAAGCCGAAGATGCGAAAAATGAAGCTGAGGGTATGCTCGCTGAATATACCGCACAGATGAAAGACGCAAGAAACGAAGCTCAAGAAATTATCGCTAATGCCACTAAAATCGGTGAGCAGACCAAAACTGATATCGTTAATTCAGCTCGTGAAGAAGCTGCAAAAATCGCTGCCAAAGCGCAGGAAGATATCCAAAGAGAAAAAACTCAGGCTATTAACGAGTTAAGAAGTGAAGTAGCTGATTTAGCTGTTGCGGCAGCTGAAAAGATCGTAGCAAAAAGTATCAATGTAGAGGATCATAAAGCTATGGTCAACAACTTTGTGAAAGAGGTAGGGGACGCAAAATGATGAATTCAGCAGTAGCGAAACGCTATGGTCAGGCGCTCTTACAACTTGCTCAGGAAAACAATGCCATTGATAAATATCAGGAAGAATTGCAATTAGTTGTCGAAGCTATCGAAAACGATGCAGAGCTTTTGAAAGTTTGGAATGGCAAAGAGTACGACAATGAAACGAAGATTAAAGTTGTAAAAGCAATATTTACCGGCAAGGTATCTGCTCATATCGTGAACCTGCTGTGCGTCGTCATTATCAAAGGCCGGGAAAACTGCCTTGCTGATATTCTGGCTATGTATAAAGTGTATGCGGATGAAGTCAGAAATGTGGCCTATGCTGAGGTTGTTTCCGCATTTGCCTTAAGTGATGAGCAGCAAAAAGCGTTGTCCGACGCCTTGGCTCACAAAACCGGTAAAAATGTCAAATTGAGTATAACCGTAGACCAGTCGCTTTTGGGCGGTATGAAAGTGAAATTTGGCGATGTTGTTTATGACGGCAGCGCTTTAGCACGCTTGAATGGTTTGCGTAAAAACTTATTGGAAGTATAGTTTAAAAAAAGATTGGGGTGAGGGACTAAAATGAGTATCAGACCAGAGGAAATTAGTTCCATTCTGAAACAGCAAATTGAAAATTATGATAAAAATGTAGAAGCCAGCGAAGTTGGCACTGTTATCGAGGTTGGTGACGGTATCGCTCGTGTATACGGGCTTGCTAACGCTATGGTTAACGAGCTGTTGGAATTCCCGGGCGGCGTCATGGGTATGGCGCAAAACTTGGAGGAAGACAATGTCGGCTGCGTTATCTTAGGCCCCTACAAACATATTAAAGAAGGCGACCCGGTCAAGAAAACCGGTCGTATCGTTGAGGTTCCGGTAGGTGAAGCATTAGTCGGTCGTATCGTTAATGCTATCGGTCAGCCGATCGACGGCAAAGGCCCGATCGTTACTGATAAATACAGACCTGTTGAGTCTGTCGCACCGGGCGTTATTACCCGTAAAGGTGTACATCAGCCGTTGCAAACCGGCTTAAAAGTTATCGACGCATTGGTTCCGATTGGTAAAGGTCAGCGTGAGTTGATCATCGGCGACCGTCAGACCGGTAAAACCGCTGTTGCAATCGATGCTATCATTAACCAAAAGGGTAAAGATGTAATTTGTATCTATGTTGCTATCGGTCAGAAAGCATCTACCGTTGCTAACTTGGTAGGTAAATTAGAAGAGTACGGCGCAATGGATTACACTATTATCGTTGCTGCTACCGCTTCCGAGCCTGCTCCGATGCTTTACATCGCTCCGTATGCCGGCGCTGCTATGGGAGAGGAATTCATGTTCAACGGCAAAGATGTATTGATCGTTTATGACGATTTGTCCAAACAAGCTGTTGCTTATCGTGAGTTGTCCTTGTTGTTGAAACGCCCACCGGGACGCGAAGCATACCCCGGTGATGTATTCTATTTGCATTCCCGTTTGTTAGAGCGTGCTGCAAAATTAGATGACGATTATGGTGCAGGTTCCATGACCGCTCTGCCGATTATCGAGACTCAGGCAGGCGATATTTCTGCATATATCCCGACCAATGTAATTTCCATTACCGACGGTCAGATTTTCTTAGAGAGTGACTTGTTCTACGCCGGCGTTCGTCCTGCTATCAACGCAGGTCTGTCCGTATCTCGTGTAGGTGGTTCTGCACAGATCAAGGCTATGAAGAAAGTTGCCGGTAACTTGCGTTTGGACTTGGCTCAGTACAATGAGTTGAAAGCATTTACTCAGTTCGGTTCCGACTTAGATGCTGCTACCAAAGCTTCCTTGGAGCGTGGTGCACGCGTTACCGAAATTTTGAAACAGGGTCAGTATGTACCGATGGCTGTCGAGGATCAGGTCGTATCTATTTACGCTGTATCCAAAGGTTTCACCGACGATATCCCGGTAAGCTCTCTGTTGCGTTTTGAAAAAGAATTATTGGCCTATATCAAAGCCTCTCAATATAAAGATCAAGTGCTTGATGTTATCGTCAACACCGGCAAGCTCGAAGGCGATGCTGATGCTGCATTACAGAAAGCAATCAATGAATTTAAGGAAACCTTTCAGGCGTAAGTCTTGAAGTATTTCCCAAGAGAGGACGGTGAATTGGTTTGGCTAATGCCAGAGAAATAAAAAGAAGAATGCGCAGTGTTAAAAACACCCAGCAGATCACAAAGGCAATGAAGATGGTTTCGGCTTCGAAATTGCGCCGTGCTCAAGGTACTGTAACCGCTGCGCGCCCTTATAAAAACAAACTAAAAGAAGTTCTTTCGCGTTTGGTAGCTTCGATGGGCAATGCAGCCAGTGATCCTCTTTTAGAAGTGCGTGATGTTAAAAGAGTTGGTTTTGTTGTATTCGCATCCAACAAAGGTTTGGCAGGCGGTTATAATTTCAATGTCATGAAAAAAGCTCTTGATGAGATTCATCAGGCTGAGGAGCGTGGGGTTGAAATTGGTATCGTTGCAGTTGGTAAAAAGACTCGTGAGTTCTTTTTGAAACATGGCTATACTATCGACAGCGAGTTTTTGGAAGTCAGCGACATTCCGAACTCTGTAGATGCTGATGCAATTTCTAAAACCATCAAATCTGCTTACATCAATGGTACTTACGATGAAGTACACATCGTGTATTCTGAATTTGTCAGTGCGATGAGTCAGATACCGACTGCTGTAAAAGTATTGCCGATCACCACACCGGAAAGTGAAAGCGCTGAGGGACTCGATTATATTTACGAGCCGTCTCCGGGCGAGGTTTTAAGCCAGATTTTGCCGCTTTACTTGGCAAACCAAGTATTCAGCGCACTTAACGAAGCAAAAGCCGGAGAGCATGGTGCTCGTATGACCGCAATGACTTCCGCTACCGATAATGCCAGCGACTTGTTGGCTAAGCTTGATTTGAGCTACAACCGTGCTCGTCAGGCAGCTATTACCAACGAAATCACTGAGATTGTCGGCGGTGTAAACGCTCTGAATTAATTTGTAATTATCGGCAGAAAGTGATTTCTGCAAAAAATTCCTCTTTTGCATTTGCAAGAGAGATATAAGGAGGTTTACCGATCTTGAGTAAAGGTAAAATTATCAAGGTAGTTGGTCCGGTCGTTGACGTTGAGTTTCCTGCCGGTCAGTTGCCTGCGATTTATAACGCTGTAAAAATTCAAACTAAAGATCAGGTTGATCAAAGCTTTGATGTAGACTTGACTTTAGAGGTTGCTCAGCATTTGGGCAATAATACTGTTAGATGTATCGCTATGTCCTCTACTGACGGTTTGGTTAGAGGTATGGTAGCTGTAGACCAAGGCACCGGTATTTCCGTACCGGTAGGCGACGCTACTTTGGGACGCTTGTTAAATGTTGTCGGCGATGCTATCGACAATAAAGGACCTGTAGAGTCCGAGGAAAGATGGGCTATTCATAGAGAGGCTCCTACTTTCGCAGAGCAAAACTCCAGTAAGGAGATTTTGGAAACCGGTATTAAAGTCATCGACTTGATTTGCCCCTATGTAAAAGGTGGTAAAATCGGTTTGTTCGGTGGTGCCGGTGTAGGTAAAACCGTATTGATTCAGGAATTAATTCGTAATATCGCTTATGAGCATGGTGGTTACTCCGTATTCGCCGGTGTAGGTGAGCGTACTCGTGAAGGTAAAGACTTGTTGGTTGAAATGACCGAGTCCGGCGTTATCAACAAAACTTCCTTGGTATTCGGTCAGATGAACG
>CAYTOM010000050.1:6523-6940 GCA_964439335.1 uncultured Peptococcaceae bacterium
ATTGCTCTTTATCGATAACATCTTCCGTTTCACCCAGGCTGGTTCTGAGGTATCCGCATTGTTAGGTCGTATGCCTTCCGCCGTTGGTTACCAACCGACTTTGGCTACTGAGATGGGTGCGATGCAGGAGCGTATTACTTCTACCAATAAAGGTTCTATCACTTCCGTTCAGGCAGTATATGTACCGGCCGACGACTTAACTGACCCGGCTCCGGCTACTACTTTCGCTCACTTGGACGCTAAAACCGTATTGAACCGTAGTATTTCCGAGAAAGGTATCTACCCGGCAGTAGACCCGCTCGACTCCACCTCGCGTATCTTAGATCCGCAAGTCGTTGGCGAAGAACACTACGAAGTAGCTACCGGTGTACAAAGAGTACTGCAAAAATATAAAGAGTTACAAGATATCATCTCCAT
>CAYTOM010000051.1:0-6869 GCA_964439335.1 uncultured Peptococcaceae bacterium
TGAGAATTTAGCAATGATTGGCGGACAGCCTACAGTAACTCCACCGATGTGGACTACTTTGGCAACAGGCGCAAGCCCCTATGTCCATAGTGTACACAGTTTTAGTAGAGCAGGCGATTATATCGGTTTGCCGGGATACAATTTTGATTCGCGCAATTGCTTGGCAGAGCAATTATGGAATGTCACTGCGGAAGCAGGGATTAAAACTCTGGTTTGGCACTGGGCAGGCTCGGCATGGCCACCAAGCTCGGACAATCCTAATTTATATGTTATCGACGGTACGCAACCGGAGGGTGTCAACTGTGGTAATGCCGTAGTTGAGGACGAAAAGATTTTGATTGCGGACGAAAAAACTCCCGATGTCAAATATCGGGCAAAGGCTGCTACTGATAGTAAAGTACCATGCTTTATCACCGGCATGGAATTTGATGAAGATGAAAAAGACGATGTCTTGGCGACATTATGTAGTGGCAAGGAGCGTAAAGCAGTGCCCTTGATGACTCCGGGCGATGCTGAATGCTTGAGCAAATTGCCGATGGATGTCATTTATTCGCCTATTAAGCCGGCAGATGGCTGGGCAGCGGCTCCGGCAGATGCTAAGGAATGTACCTTGATTCATTCTAAAGGCTTGATCAGACGCCCATGCTTGATTATCAAAAATGCCCAAGGTATTTATGATACGATGCAGATTTTCACCAATAAAAAGACGACTGAGCCAATGGCTACCTTAAAGGTTGGCGAGTATGTCAAAAATGTCATCGACGAGGCTATTGTAGAGAAAAATGATGAGAAAATCATGGTCAATCGCAATATGCGTATTTTAGAAATGGCAGAGGACGGCTCTCATATCAGAATGTGGATTTCGGCAGCGATGGATTTCCATAATGATACTTTGTGGCATCCGAAATCTTTGTTACCGGAAATTGTGAAAAATGTCGGCTATCCGCAGCCATGCTCCGTAGGCGGCGGTCAGGACTTGCAATTAGTCGAGGATTGTATGCGGGCTACATGGGAAGCAGCCGGTGAATGGACTGCTGATTCGATTCATTATTTGATTAAAGAGCATGATTTCAAGATGGTCTTTTCTCATTTCCACAATATCGACTTGCAGGGACATATGATCGTGCAGTTCTTAAAACGCGGTAATTCGTCATTGTCTGCGGAAACTATCCAAGGATTATTCCGCGAGGTATATAAGCAAACCGACCGCTATATCGGCAAGTATTTAGATATGCTGGATGATGGCTGGACTATCATGATTGTTTCCGACCATGGTCAGACCTGCCCTGAATATCATATGTCACAGCTTTTGACCGGTGATGATAACTACAATGCCAAGGAAATGGTTGATTGGGGCTTCACCGTTTTGAAGAAAGATGAAAACGGCAATGATATTCCGGAGATTGATTGGACCAAGACTCGCGCTGTTACTTGGCGTATGGGCGAAGTCTGGATCAACTTAAAAGGTCGTGAGGTTCATGATGGCATCGAGGGTATTGTCGAGCCGGGATTAGAGCAATGGTTATTAGAGGAAGAAATTATGACCAGATTGCTGGAAACCAAATCGCCGATGACCGGTATGCGTGTCTGCACCTTGGCTTTGAGAAATAAAGATGCTGTGCTTTTGGGCATGGGTGGTCCGAAATGCGGTGATATCATTTATATGGCTGCTGAGGGCTACACGATGGACCATGCTGACAGCTTATCGACAGTAGATGGTGCTTGCGGTACTTCCTGTATGTCGATATTTGCCGCAGCAGGACCGGGCATCAAGGAAAACTTCCAGACCAAGCGTGTCGTGCATCATGTCGATGTCGCACCGACTATCGCTACTTTGTTTGGCATCAGAATGCCTAATGAATGTGAGGGCGCTCCGATTTATCAGATTTTAAACTAAGCTAAAAAAACTTGAGGCATTCAACAGATGAATGCCTCGAGGATAAAATTTCAGCTATTTTAAATTAGTCGGAAAAATTTCGATCAAAAATCATTTTGTACAAATTGATGAAAAAGGTCTGAGCATTAGTTAATTGAGTGTCTTTGTGGTAGATGATACAGTTTTTTTGGACGATATCCGACATCGGAATGATGGCGATATTTTCGTAATGAGAGGTGTCCGAGTTTTTGATAAAACTGTAGGGTAAGGTCGAAATTCCGACATTATCATTAACTAATTGCAGGATATTGTCCAACTCGCTCAAAAGCATCGTACCGCTTTGGGGAAATAATTCGTCCGGTACGGCATCGGCATAGGAAATCAAGATGTAGTCCTTGGTATCTTTTGTAGAAAGCAGTGTCTTTTTAGCCAGAGGAGTGCTTTTATGAGCTAAGCAGACAAAGTAATCGTTATGCAGATTGATTTTTTGCAGGGAAAGTGAGGCGAGAGTTTTTTCTATATTTTGAGCAAATTCCGATTGGTAAGCAATAACTCCAAAATCCAAAGTGCCCTGACCGACGGCGTGGATACAATCCATAAATGCCATCGAGCTGGAGCGCAAATTGAGATTAGGGTATTTTTGCAAAGCAACGGAAATGCAAGTGTTTAATCCGGCTTTGGCAAATTTTTCACTAACTCCGAATTTAATCGTCTCGGTATAATCGACCATTGCCGGGGCAGTATAGCCGATAGCGTAAAATTTTTCAATTTCTGAGAGGACATTTTTCGCTTGGTTAATGATTCTTTTGCCATCTTCGGTAGTTTCAATGCCTTTCTTTTGGCGAGTGAAAATAGCGACATTTAATTCGTGTTCGAGTTGGGAAATGCTTTCGCTCAAGGCGGATTTAGAGATGTACAGATTGGTGGCTGCTTTGGAAATAGACTGCTCTTTGTCTACTTCGATGATGTAGCGGAGGACTTCTGTGCGCATGGCTTCACCTCGTCAAGAGTATTTGTAAAAGTAACTAAAAAATTAAAATTCATTATAAGATATATTATACTTTTAAACAGTTTTAATTTCAAGAGGATAATTTGATTTTGGCATTATTTTTGAGCTTAATATACTAATTCAATACGAAGGGAAGTATTAATATGGCGGAAAAAGTAAAAACAACATTGTATTTTGACGGCTACAAGCTAGGCAAATCACAAAAATTCTTCATGGTCATCGCAGCATTGACCTATGCATTTGACTTGATGGATATGTCGATGTTTAGCATTGTTACTCCGATTTTGCAAGCAAACTATGGTATTACCAATGAAAAATTAGCAACTTTGAACTTTTTATTCTTCTTTGGTTCGTTCTTAGGCAGTATTGCCGGCGGTGTCATGGCAGATAAAATGGGTCGTAAAAAAGCAATGCTTATTAATATCTGCATTTTCTCGTTAGCAAGTTTGATGAATGCTTGCTGGCAGCCGCATCATTTAGTATTGTTAGAAATTAGCCGTTTGCTTACCGGTTTTGGTACTATGGCAGCTTGTACTGTAGCAATTGCTTATATTTCTGAGATGCTCCCAAGTGAAAAACGCGGTAAATATCAGTCTTTGATTTTAGGTATCGGTACATTTTCTATTCCTTTCGTTGCTATTTTAGCATCGACTGTAGCTACCAGAACTGCTGAAAGCTGGAGAATTGTTTTGGTTATCGGCGCTTTGATGATTTTATTGGTTCCGTTTGCTATTTTCTTGCTCCAAGAATCTCCTCGTTGGCTCATTTCCAAAGGTCGTGTCGCTGATGCGGAAAAAGTTATGGAAAAATGTTTAGGTATCGAGTGCGATATGTCCGAGGCTTATGAAAACTACAAAGCGAGCGTTAGAGCGTACAAAAAAATCAGTACCTCGGCTCAGTTTAAAATTATGTTCTCGAAACAACAAATGCGCCAGACTTTGGTTTGCTTTGCCTTTGCGTACTGCTTAGGTGTTGGTAATAATATGATGAGTGCTTATAACAGTGCATTCTTAGTACAGATTGGTTTCCCCTTAGCATTAGTATTGTTAGTTGGTGCGGCAGCAGCTTTTGGTCAGCCTATCGGCGAATTGCTTTCTAGCTTGTTTAGTGACAAAGGCGGTCGTACAAAACCGATTTGCATCTATTGTTTAGGTGCGGCAGTAATGTTTGTTGTTATCGGTTTATCCAGCAATGTTTATATGTATGGTGTAGCTCAGTTCGTTAAAACATTGTTCTCTGCCGGTGCTATGGCATTGTTAATGACTTATATTCCGGAAAGTTTCCCGACTTCTGTGCGTGGTGCGGCTGTAGGCTATATCTATGGTACACAAAAATTAGTTATCGCCGTTGTATCATCACTGTTACCGGTTTGGGCATTCTCTCATTTCGGTTGGTTAGGTGTCAATGTAAGTAACGCTCTCTTCTGGGTAATAGCTGCTGTAGTTATCGGTTTGTTTGGTAAACAAACAGCTTTGCAGAATATCGACGCTATGAACTGCCATGATTGTGACACCGAAAATGACGGTGCTAATGTCGAGGCATAGGATAAATACGCATAAAGCGTAGCATGTTAGCTTTACACCTGTGCAGTAATAGCTACTGCATGGGTGTAATTAAGGAGATAATATGAAAGATACTACTAAAATATTAATTAAAGGTGCTATTATTAATTGCGGTATAGCTACGGCTTTGATCAATGGCATCATCAACTACTTCACTCTAGCCAAAACGAGCGTCTTGATTTCGAGCACAATGGGCTTTAGCTTTTTTGGTGTAGCTTTAGGCTGTGGCTTGATTTGTCCGTTTTTCGGTGGTATGATTTTAAAGGGTGTTATTAGTAAAAACAATATTGATTTTGGCGCTAAAAGTGAGCAGGCATTGGCTAAATTTGTACCGAACAATCTGGTTTTAGGTGCGATAGTTATCGCTATTTTAACCGTAGCGGTTTTATGGGTAGTGCCATATTTGGTGGCAATGGTAGCCGGCATAGAAATCACTTTAGCGAGAATGGTTTGGGTAGTAGCGGTTGGATTATATTCCGGTGTAGCGGCTAGTTTTGCGGCATACTTTGGCATGAAAAGATCCTACTATGCTAAACACTGAAAAAGGTAACAATATTACTATGATATATTTTTAGGAGGTAATTTTTTATGAGCTTGAAAAGAGCGATGATGATCGGCTTAGATGGTGCCGATCCGGTAGTTTGCAAACGCTTGATTGCAGAGGGCAGAATGCCAAATTTGAAAAAATTGTTGGAAAAAGGTGTAGCCAGAGAGACTTTGGATATGATGGGTGTTTTACCGACCATTACTCCGCCGAACTGGGCTACCTTAGCTACCGGTACTTATCCGCGTACTCATGGTGTTACTTGCTTTTTGAACCATACTTTGGGCAAATCTTTGGGTATCACCGAGATGAACTGGGATTCTCGTCGTGTTCACGCTGAAATGATTTGGGAAGCATTTGCTTCTGAAGGCAAAAAATCCATTATGTTAAACTACTGCGAGGCTTGGCCGCCGCGCACCGAAGATGAAAACTCCATTTTCATTGATGGTACCGGTGTAGTACCGTTCTTGCGCTCGTCCGCTCAATTCCAAAAAGTAGTTAAAATGAAAGCTGATTATCCGACGATGAAGGATATCCCTCATGTGGTCAATCAAAGCTCTGCCGACTGCGTAGTTTATAACGACCAGGTCGAAAAATTCGGCAAAAATGATACCGCTGCTGCCGGTGAAATGCCGCAAATGAGTATCGAAGATTTGCAAGCAGCTATGACCGGTAGCCATTTTACCAAAGATATGCCGTTAGAGAGTGAAGCATTTGTCATCAAAGGCATGAGCGCTGAGGAATGCGCTAACGGTGACAGCACCGATACTTTGTACACCCCGATTAAAGATGCTGAGGGTTGGGCATTTGAAATCCCTGCCGGTGCTAAAGAAGCTACCATTACTATGAATAACAACTTGCAGCGCCGTTATGCATTGTTTACCGGCGAGGGCTATAATACCGTTACTCTTTACAAAAACAAAAAGAATCCGGAAGCTCTGGGCTCGGCAAAAATAGGCGAATGGTCTGCTCCGATTTTTGATACCTTTACTATTGATGATGAGGACAAAAAGGTTGCTTACTACATTCGTAATATGGAAATGAACGAAGATGGTACCGAAGGTCGTTTTTACATTTCCCATGTCTTGGATACTGAGGACGATACCTATTTCTATCCGAAAAAATGGTGCAAAGAGTTAATGGACAATGTAGGTCCGATGTGCTTCTTTGCTAATGTCGACCGTCAGACCGCTATCGGTGATGCGATGGAATTAGAGAGCTTTGATATGATCAACGACTGGCATATGCGTGCTACCAAATATTTATTTGATGCTAATCCGGACTGGCAGTTGTTCTATATCCACTTGCACAGCATTGACTTGGTAAATCACCATTACATGGAGCAGGCTGTCGAGGGTCGCTATCCTGATTGGCAGGGACGCCGCGAAATCATTGACAAAATTTACGAAATCAATGACAAATACTTGGCAACTGTCTTGGATTATATGGACGAGAATACTGTCGTTGCAGTTTGCGCTGACCATGCAGCTATTCCGCGTTCTGTAGGCTGTGAAAACCCCGGTATCGGCGAGTTGAGTGGTATCAATGCCGGTGTCTTTGAGGAATTAGGCTATACTAAATTGATCTCCGTACCCGGTATCGAGGGTATGTACAAGATTGACTGGTCGCAAACCAGAGCTATTCAGCATCGTACCAGCCATGTCTATGTAAACTTAAAAGGTCGTGATCCGGAAGGTATCGTTGAACCGGAGGATTATGAGGAATTAGTACAGCAAATTATCAGTGATTTGTATGCTTATCGTGATCCTAAGACCGGCAAGCGTGTCGTAGCATTTGCTATGGATAGATCCGAAATGGAATCCTTAGGCATGGGCGGCGAGCATTGTGGTGATATTTTCTTCCAATTGACCAAAGACT
>CAYTOM010000052.1:0-6412 GCA_964439335.1 uncultured Peptococcaceae bacterium
TATACTCAAACCCGAAGGAACTTGGTATGAAAATAAAAGAAAATCGTGAGGCAGACTAGGTGAATATCAATCACAAGGTAGAAATACTGAAAAAGGTTTCAACAATAGAATCGGATCGGGAACTAATGCGTATGGCTCGTGGGCTTTGGATATCGGGTGATTGGTTGATGGCTATAAAATGTTATCACAAAGCGGCTGAACATGGTTGTGCATTCGCCCAAAGAAAATTAGCTGAGTGTTATGAAATGGGAATTGGTGTGGAGCGAAATGATGAGGAGGCTATATACTGGTATAGCAAGGCAGCAATTCAGGGAGATGGGATTGCCCTGTGTAATTTAGCGGATTATTATTATATGGGAAGAGGCGTAAACAGGGATGATGCTCGTGTAAAAGCATTATTACTATTATCAACAGATTGCAAGCGAGCTGCGTGGTATTTTTATCAATGGTATGGTATAGAAATTGATAAAAATGGGACATATAATCGTTTGCTGCAAGCCGCTCGGAGCGTTATACAGGAGTTTATAAAGGAAGTCACATAGAGGATAAGTTCATTTTAAGACTTATTTTTGAGGCCTTGTATGTTTTATTAGGAATGAAACGGTGTTACCGTGAATTTTTATTATAAAAATAATATACATAAGAAAATAAACAAAAACCCCGATACATCAGCGTTTCCGCTCTATACCGAGGTTTTCCTTCTGGCGGAGAGAAAGGGATTTGAACCCTTGATACAGTTGCCCGTATACACGCTTTCCAGGCGTGCTCCTTCGACCGCTCGGACATCTCTCCAAACCGACTAACATTATGATTATAGCATGGGTATGGTTGCTTGTCAAGCACTATTTTCACAAAATTTGACCTTTTTTTGCAGGCTTTTATTTGCTTGCTTACACCAACGGAAATACGCCTACGATTAGTACGCACCAAATGATATGCGCCAAAATTACCGTTACCAGATTGCTCCGCCATGCATACAGTATCCCCCAGCACGCTCCACCGACGATAGCCGCTAAAATCAAAAGCGGATTAAACGCCCAGATGTGAGCTAAAGCATAAATCACCACTGCCAGAGCGATGCCTAAATTATTACCTAAATATACCTGCAAATTGCGCTGGACAAAGCCACGCCAAAATATTTCCTCTCCCGGGACGATGAGAAAAATTATCAAAATAATGCCTACTGCCAAAGGCACGCTATGAGCCATCGCGTACAGTGATACGGCATATGCATTGATAGCTGGAGCCCAAAATAATCCTAATATTTTGTAGCCTACATAGCACAACAGATACAATAGTATCCCACAGCCAATGCCCAAAATTATGCTTTCTAAATTAAAATCTCGACGCGAAATGCTGATATCGCTCCAAGCAAAAGCCAAAAAGACCAATATTGCCAAGGTCACGACCATATCGAACCAAAAATTAAACGGTGTAAAGAAAAAGGTGATAAATAATAAGACCGCCGCCATTAAAATCGCTCCACCCAGCTGAAGTGGGGTTACGGAGGTATCGGAAAAATGATCGTTGATTTGATAGCCGTGCTGAGTAGTCACATAGGTCAGATTGCGCTTGACCTCTGATTGCTTGATTTGAGCTTTCGGAATTTTCATCTATAAAGACACTCCTTTTTAGCAAAATTATTTGGCAAAATATAGAGATTTGATATTTTCGCAGTAATTTTAAATATTCGGTATCTGCCAATCAATCGGCGTCTCTCCTAATGATGCTAAAATAGCATTTGCTCGGGAAAATGGCTTGCTCCCGAAAAAACCATTATGCGCCGATAGTGGGCTGGGATGAGTGGATTCGATAATATAGTGCTGTTTATTGGTTATATATTTCTTTTTCGAGCGAGCATTCGCTCCCCAGAGGATAAAAATGACCGGTTTTTCGCGCTCATTTAAAATTTGAATTACTCTATCGGTAAATATCTCCCAGCCGATATTGCGGTGGCTGTTTGCCACTCCGGCTCGCACAGTAAGCGAGGCATTTAAAAGCAAAACTCCCTGATCCGCCCAGGGTTTCAGATAGCCGTTATTCGGGATATAGCAGCCCAAATCGTCAGCTAATTCCTTGTAAATATTTAATAATGATGGTGGAATAGCGATACCCTTGTGTACCGAAAAGCTCAAGCCATGTGCCTGACCTGCTCCATGGTAGGGGTCTTGACCTAGGATAACTACCTTGGTATCATGATACGAGGTATAGTGAAGTGCATTAAAAATATCATACATATCAGGATAAATCGTCTTGGTATGATACTCCGAGATTAAAAATTGGCGGAGCTTTTGATAATATTCCTTTTCAAATTCATCCTTTAGATAATCATTCCAATCATTCGTCAAAATCTGCTTCATATTTTCACCTCATTTGTCTATATACTACCACTTAATCATAATTATGTCAAACAAACATCCGGCAATCGAGATTAAATTTTTGTATAAATATCGCTCATCATAGGAAAAAATAAAACGAAAGTGTTGACAAAAATCTGTAAATCGCTTATTATGAAGATATCAATATACTAATTGCTATGAGGGAAAAAAGTACGCGCATGGGACTTTAAAGCGAATTCGGGACGGTGGGAGCCGAAAGAGAACAGGCGCTGAAAAATCATTCCTAAGCAGATAGGGCGAAATCAGGTAGTCCTATCCGTCTGCTCGCGTTAAGAGCTTAAAGGGTCGGCTAAAGCCGAAAATAAGGTGGTACCGCGAGCACTCTCGTCCTTTGGGGATGAATGAGTGCATTTTTATTATGTCTAAATAATTTTAATGAGGTGAAAATAATGGAACAGGAAAAAATCGATTACGGCAAAACTTTAAATCTGCCGAAAACTGATTTTCCCATGCGTGGCAATTTACCGCAAAAAGAACCGGAAATTTTAAAATTCTGGGAAGAAAACGACATCTACCATTTGGTTGAAAAGGAAAACGAAGGCAAACCGCTCTTTATCCTGCATGATGGCCCGCCCTATGCTAACGGCGACATTCATTTAGGACATACCTTGAACAAAATTTTAAAGGATATCATCATCAAGCAAAAAAGCCAAGCCGGCTTTGATGCGCCCTATATCCCCGGCTGGGACACTCATGGTTTACCTATCGAACTAAGAGCTATCAAGGACATGGGTTTAAATGAGCATGGTGAGGACAAGGTCGCTTTTCGTAAACGCTGTGCCGATTATGCTTTAAAATATGTCGATTTACAGCGCGATGAATTTAAACGCTTGGGTGTCCGCGCTGACTGGGAGCATCGCTATGTCACTTTGGATCATGAATTTGAGGCTGAGCAAATCAAAGTATTTGGCGAAATGGCGAAAAAAGGCTACATCTACAAGGGTGTCAAGCCGGTGCATTGGTGCCCCAGCTGCGGTACTGCTTTAGCCGAAGCTGAAATCGAGTACGCTGAGCTCCGCTCACCCTCTGTCTATGTCAAATTCCCAGTTATCGATGCCAAGGGCTTGTTTGATATAGCTAATACTTACTTTGTCATTTGGACTACTACCCCGTGGACTTTGCCGGCAAATGTGGCTATCTCGCTCCATCCGGACTTTACCTATGTCATCGCCCAATTCGGCGAGGAAAAATACATCATGGCAAAAGACATGATGCCGATGATTTGCGAGGAAACGGGACTGGCAACCGATTACACCATTACTGCTGAATTTAAAGGCAGTGATTTGGAATATTGCCGTTGTCAACATCCGTTTATCGAGCGTGAATCTGTCGTTATCAACGGCGACCATGTCACTTTAGATGCCGGTACCGGCTGCGTGCATACCGCGCCCGGGCATGGTGATGTCGACTTTGTTGTTGGTCAAAAATACAAATTGCCCATTATCTCTCCGATGGACGACAAAGGCTGCTTAACTGCCGAAGCAGGTATCTTTGGCGGATTAAGTGCTGATGATGCCAACAAAGCCATCTGCCAATGGCTCGAAGAAAACAAATATTTAATTAAACTGAAATTTATCAAGCACCAATATCCTCATTGCTGGAGATGTAAAAATCCGACTCTCTTCCGTTCTACCGCCCAATGGTTCGCCTCTATCGATGGTTTCCGTCAAAAGGCTTTAGAGGAAATTGATCGCGTTAAATTTATTCCCTCCTGGGGACATGACCGCATTTATAATATGATCGCCGACCGCGGTGACTGGTGTATCTCTCGCCAAAGAACCTGGGGCGTACCGATTCCGATGTTTTACTGCGATGAATGTGGTGCCGAAATCGTCAATGATGCTACTATTGAGCATATTTCCAACCTCTTCCGCGAGCAGGGCTCGGATATCTGGTTTGCCAAAGACGCTATGGAATTGATCCCCGAGGGGCTAACCTGCCCAAAATGCGGTGGCAAGCATTTCCGCAAAGAATCCGACATTATGGATGTCTGGTTTGACTCCGGCAGTAGCCACTATGCAGTATTGAATAATTGGCCCGGATTACGCTGGCCGGCTGATTTATACCTCGAGGGCAGTGACCAGCATCGTGGCTGGTTCAACTCCTCATTATGCACCTCAGTCGCTATGACCGGTCGGGCGCCCTATGACCAAGTATTAACTCATGGCTTTATCGTCGATGAGCAGGGTCGTAAAATGAGTAAATCGTTAGGCAACGGTGTCGATCCGCTAGAGGTCATCAAAACTCGCGGTGCCGATATTTTGCGCTTGTGGGTCGCATCCAGCGACTACCGTAATGATATCGCCGTATCGGAAAATATCATGAAGCAAGTCAGCGAGGCTTATCGCAAAATCCGTAATACATTCCGCTATTTGTTAGGCAGTATTTACGATTTCAACTACGAGACAGAGCGTGTCCAATTGGAAAATATGACCGAATTAGACCGCTGGGCTGAGATGAAATTACAGCAATTAGTTCAAAAGGTCAGCAAAGCCTACGAGGAATATGAGTACCATGTCATCTATCAGGCAGTGCATAATTTCTGCATCGTCGATATGAGCTCGTTCTATTTAGATATTATCAAAGACCGTCTGTATTCGACTGCACCTAATTCTCCGGAGCGCAAGAGCGCCCAGACTGTGCTTTATGATATTGCCGTAGCATTGGTACAAATGTTGGCTCCGATTTTGACCTTTACCTGCGAAGAAGTCTGGAAATACCTGCCTATCGCCAATAAAAAATTGAGCGTCCAGTTAGCAGGCTGGCCTACTGTCAATGAAAAAGCTATTGATCCGGCTTTAGAGGAAAAATGGAACAAAATCATCGCTTTGCGTAGCGAAATTTCCAAAGCATTAGAAGAAGCCCGCCGCAATAAAGCTATCGGACATTCCTTAGATGCTGCGGTAGCTATCTATGCTGAGGGCGAAGCCAAAGAAATTTTAAGCGAAAAAGCTGCTGATTTGGCTAATATTTGTATCGTTTCTCAGGCTTATGTCGCTGATTTTGCCGATGCGCCAAACGACTGCTATCACAATGACGAATTAAAATTAGCTGTCAAAGTCGCTCCGGCTAAAGGCATCAAATGCGAGCGTTGCTGGATTTACAGCGAAGAAGTCGGTCAGGATAGCGATTATCCGACTCTCTGCCCACGCTGCGCCAAAGTCTTGAAAGAAGAAAATTTTAATAAATAATTTTTCGTGTATAAAACATTTGCCCGAGGTTATACTACTGGCGAGCTTAATTTTAAGGAGGTAAAACCAAATGGCAAATGTCAACCAAAGCATCAAATGCACCGTCCAGCAGTGCAAGTATCATGCCAACAGCCAAAATTATTGTACCTTAAACGGTATTACCGTTGGCACTCACGAAGCAAATCCCACTGAAAAGAAATGCACTGACTGCGAATCCTTTGAGCGTCGTATGTAGTAAAAATGTCCGTCTGCCAGACGGACATTTTTTATTGGGTTTTATCGAGTTAATGGGCGTAATTTTTGAATTATGCGCTATTTTTAGCACATTTGTTTCATTTTTGTTAAATAAACATTTGCTAAAACAGCAAAAAAGGTGTATAATGTTTATGATTATATTAATTAGAGGGTGAGTATGGTGGCAAAGGAAAAGGTAGTATATATTTGCGCTAATTGTGGCTATCGCAGTATCAAATGGCTCGGCAAATGCCCCTCCTGCGGTGAGTGGAATACTCTCAAGGAAAACGCCGTCACCACTACTATCAGTGCCGCTCCGAAAAATCAAGCGCGCGCTGCTACCACCGGCAATATCCAAGCCCAGCTTTTAAGCGGTATCGCTGATTTAAACGAAACACGCCTCAGCACCAATATCGCCGAATTAGACCGCGTTTTAGGTGGAGGATTGGTACATGGGGAGCTGATTCTTTTATCCGGTGATCCGGGGATAGGTAAATCGACATTGGCGCTGCAAATGGCTGCTAATATCGCCAAAAAATCAACTGTACTCTACATTTCCGCCGAGGAATCCGCCGGGCAAATAAAAAT
>CAYTOM010000052.1:6422-6844 GCA_964439335.1 uncultured Peptococcaceae bacterium
GCGTGCCAATAGGCTGGATTTAAGCGGACAAATATATATTTTGGCTCAAACCGATCTCACCAAAGCCGAGGAAGCATTAAACACGCTCAATCCCGAATTTGTCATTATTGACTCCATTCAAACCATCTACCTGCCGCAGGTCAATTCCTCGCCGGGCAGCGTCTCCCAGCTCAAAGAATGCACTGAAAGATTGATGTATTGGGCAAAGGGCAAAGGCATCACGACTCTAATCATCGGTCATGTCACCAAAGAAGGTACCGTAGCCGGTCCTAAAATGCTGGAGCATATGGTGGATTGCGTACTGTTTTTTGAGGGCGAGCGACATTACCAGTATCGTATCCTCCGCGCATTAAAAAATCGTTTTGGCACAACTGACGAAATCGGCATTTTCTCGATGACAGAAAACGGCTTGGAGGAGGTCG
>CAYTOM010000053.1:0-6824 GCA_964439335.1 uncultured Peptococcaceae bacterium
GTGTTAGATGCTAAGTCAGAAGAGGAATACTCAGAAATGTAGGTGCCGTTAGCATCTTTGATGCCCTCGGAAACAGCGACGATGACATTATTTTTTTCGTTATAGATAGTTTCTACTTGGTTTAGGAAATTATCCATCGAGAAAGTGACTTCCGGCAAGTAGACTAAATCCGGTCCTAAGCCTTTGATAGTAGCCAAGGAAGCGGCAGCAGCGAGCCAGCCGGCATTTCTGCCCATGATTTCGATAATGGTAATTTGCCCTTTGTCGTAAACGGTAGCGTCTAAGTGGACTTCCATGATGGTGGTAGCGATATATTTAGCAGCGCTACCATATCCGGGGCAATGGTCGGTGATAGCTAAGTCATTGTCGATAGTTTTGGGGATGCCGGCGATATGGCAATCATAGCCGACGGACTGCATATATTTGCTGATTTTGTTGCAGGTGTCCATAGAGTCATTACCGCCGTTGTAAAAGAAATAGCGGATGTTGTATTTTTGGAATACTTCTAAGATTCGCTTGTAATCGGTGTCGTCCTGCTCGGGGTCAGCAATTTTGTAGCGCACAGAGCCCAAGAAAGATGATGGCGTGTATGGCAAAAGGGCTAATTCAGCGGGATCTTCTTGGTTCATATCCAAGAGATCTTCGTTTAAGACGCCTTTGATACCATGGGCTGCACCATAGACGGCAGTGATGTTTTCGTTTTCTAATGCGGCTTTGATTGCGCCATAGGTACTGGCATTGATGACAGAAGTAGGTCCGCCGGATTGACCGATCAGGCAAGCTCCTTTGAGTGTAGACATGAGAAATCCTCCAATTCTGAATTGATATGATAATTTTTCGATAGCAATTTAAACACTATTATTGTAGCATAAAAAGGTATGGCTTGCAAGAAAAAGCGGTAATTTTTGCGTAGTTTATGAATTTAGTGGGAGAAAAAGTTTCTCTGAAAAATAATTTTAAAAAAGTAATAAAAATTTTTCAATTTGCTATTGACAAATGGTGAAATATTGTTATACTAAAACTGTCAAGTGTATTAATCGAGATAGTACAAATAGCACAACTATTACACATACTACACTTAGGGGGTGAGCATTTGCTACACATTGATGTCAAAAGTAGAAAACCTATCTACGAGCAAATCATTGATAATATCAAAGAATTGATCGTGCAGGGGGTATGGCCCAGAGATACGCAGCTGCCTAGTGTGCGGCAATTAGCCGGAGAATTAGCTATTAATCCGAACACTATCCAAAAGGCGTACAGTGAGCTGGAAAGACAGGGAGTTATTTATTCGATGAAAAGTAGGGGCAGCTTTGTGGCGAGCTCAGTTGATGAATTGCGTGATGAGCGAAAAAGTGAGCTATTGGGCGATTTGGAAAAAGTATTACAGGAACTGCGGGCTTTGGGCGTGGAGTATGCCGAGGCAGAACAGATTTTACAGGGCAGTTGGAAAGGAGTAAAGCATGATTAGCATTGAAAATGTGAGCAAATCGTTTGGCGATATCACCGCGATGAAAGATGTCACTGCGGAAATTAATGATGGTTCTATTTTCGGTCTTATAGGTTCCAATGGTGCCGGTAAATCTACCTTGATGCGGCTTTTGTGCGGAATTTATCGACCGGATAATGGGAAAATATTGATCGATGGTGAGGAGGTCTATGAGAATACGAAAATTAAGGAAAAGATTTTCTATATTTCCGATGACCAGTATTTTTTCCATAATGGTAATATGAATGATTTGGCGAAATATTATAGCCTGAATTATCCTAATTTTTCTTTTGCGGATTATAACAAGCTGCGCGATGCGTTTAAACTGGATGGTAATCGCAAATTAAGCACTTTTTCCAAAGGTATGCAAAAGCAGGCGCATATTGTTTTAGCATTGGCGTGCCATACGGAATATTTATTGTGCGATGAGACCTTTGACGGATTAGACCCGGTGATGCGCCAGGCGGTGAAAAAATTGCTGGCGGAGGCGGTGGTGGAGCGCAATTTGACTCCGATTATCGCATCGCATAATTTGCGTGAGCTAGAGGATATTTGTGACCATGTGGGGCTACTGCATGAGGGCGGTATCGTCTTTAATCAAGAGGTTGACAATTTACGCTTGGGCACGCATAAAATCCAGTGTGCGTTTAAAGAAACGAAAACCAAGGACGATTTCAAGGGTTTAAATATTTTGCGCTATGAAAATTATGGCAATTTGAGCGTAATGATTATTCGTGGTGATGTCGAATACAGCCAAAAGGTAGTCGATAGATTGGCACCGCTATATAGCGAGATTGTTCCGTTAACCTTAGAAGAAATCTTTATTACCGAAATGGAGGTGCGTGGCTATGACAGCGAAGGCATCGATCTCTAAAAATAGGCTTTTTAGTATGAAATATTTTAAGCATAGCCTACGCTCGTATTGGTGGTTAGGGGTTATTGCGGCGATTGTGTATGGGATAGCAGGGCCATTGGTTTTGTGGATGATGTCGGCTAATCAAAAATCTCGTATCTTGCGCCAGAATGTTGACCCGGCAGGTGAGCTGGCAGAATTAGTGCATCAATGGTTTTATTTAGATGGTGTGATCAGCTACTATATAATTGCGATGTTTTTGGCAGTAGTGTTTGCTTTGGTGACATGGAGCTATCTGCATAGCAAAAAGCAAATCAATTTTTATCATTCGATGCCAATCAGCCGTCCGGCATTGTTTTTGAATAATGTGTTGTTAGGTATTGCCATCAATATCGGACCGATGCTCGTTATGTATGTGCTTTCGTTATTAATCGGGGTGGGCTATGGTTCGGTGGAGGCTATTCCTTGGAATATAGTGCTGGTTCATCCGCTTAGAATATTTTTGTTCTTTATGCTGAGCTATAGTTTGGCAGTATTGGCAGCACAGCTGACCGGTACGGTGTTGACTCAATTTGGGATGAGTGCAGTTTTGCATTTTGGGCCGGTATGCTTTTTGTTGGTAGGTACTTTGGCGATGGATATTTTCCTCGATACTTTTAACAGTACCGCTGCTTATGATAGTATTTGGGGCTTTTCACCGCTAACCAATTTCCTTTATTGGGTGTTTGACAAGCAAAGCGTCAGCTATTATGTGATTATGAGCAATTCTTTGCAGGGTTTAGGCATAAAGTGGGTTTTAGAGATCATTGCTATTACGGTAGTAGCCTTTGGGTTGGCGTTTGTCGCTTATCAGAAACGCTCCAGTGAAAATGCCGGGGTACCGCTCATCTATAAATTTACCCAGCCTATCGTCGAATTTTTGTTGATGTTCTGCATTGCGGCATTAGCAGGTATTGCTTTTATGGAAATGAGCGGCAAGATATTCTTTATTGTGGGTTTGGTAATCTTTGCGGTATTGACGCATATGTTCTGCCAGGTCATCTACTTAAAGGATTTCAAGGCAATGTTTGCCTCAAAGAAAACCTTGGTAGGCTTTACGGTAGTATTATTACTGTTCTTTGGTTCGATGTATACGGATATCTGTGGTTACGATAATTATGTGCCGAAAAGCGACAAAGTCAGTGCGATCAAAATCGATTTGCGGACATTAGAAAGCAGCAGTTACCGCTATGCGTATAATCCGAAATATGATAATTTTGTCTATACCGATGCCAATGATATCGAGTTGCTGCTTTCGATAGCTGATCGGGTGACAGAGAGCGGGCATTATTATCACAATAGTAGCTTGCACGAAAACGAATATTTGGATAATGTAGATTATGATGATACTATTTCGCTATACTATACTTATGTCACTTCAAGTGGCAGAGAAATCGAGCGTGAGTATATCAGAGTGCCGATTGCTGAGTTTAAGCAGGACTTTTTAGCTCTGTATAATCAAAAGAGCTTTAAGCAAAATGTCTACGGCAGCTTGTTAAATGCCAAAGAAAAAGATGTGCGTGGCTTTAGCATTACCAATATCGCTTACCAAGATTTCTTTCTGGATAGCGGTCTTGATACCGAGGGTAGATATGCATATACTTATTCCAGCGGCTATCGTGATTGGGATGATGTAGTGATAGAAAGGACAGATGGGTACACTACAACTTATGCGGTAGAAGATAGCAAAAGTATTCAGGTAAAGTATAATTATAGTGGTAACTATAGCGATAAATATACCGAGGAGCTTTTAAATGCGTTAAAATTAGATGTCGTGGCACGCCGGAGCTCAGATTTCCCATTGATTCCGATGTATAATATCGGCATAGAGTTCTTTTATGATGATCAAGGCAGAAACAGCTATCTGTATGAATATGCGGTCTATGATTGCGATGAGCATACCTTGGCTGTAATTGCCAAAATAGCGGCTAATGGCGAGATTGACAGCATCGACTATAATTATTTAGCGCAAAATATCAGGTCGTTGGATATTTATGAGGGTGAGCTTACCGATAATAGCATAAATGTCCACGATTTAGCAAGTAGTTATTTTCTGAAAAAATATGATGATATCGAGCAGTATGGTTTTACGAAAACTCGCACCGTTACCGACAAAGCGGAAATCGCTCGTATTATCTCGCAAACCATGAACTACAATAGCTATTACTTTGCTACTAATTTAGTTGATTTACAGCAGGATATTTTTATCGCTGTGGATATGCGTGACATCGTTGATGGCAGTATGCTCTTTGATTTAGGCTTGCTAGTACCGGAGGGCGTAGATATTTCAACAAAATAGGCTAATGCGCTTGACAAATATCTGCTTTTTTGCTAAAATATCAGCAGTTTAACAGGCGTAGAGGAAAAGGAGTACTTTGCTGTTGATTCAAAGCGAGCCGATGATGGTGCGAGATCGGTATCAATTACAGAGGAAAGGCGTTTCGGAGCCGTAAAAATTAAAAGCGGATACTTTTAGTATCAAGCAGGGTGGAACCGCGGGTTATACTCGTCCCTGTCGACTATGTCGGCAGGGATTTTTTTATGCGAGAAAAATAAACAAATTAAAGGAGTGTCTATAATGAACTTTCAGGAAATGATTTTAGCCTTGAATAGCTTCTGGGGCAGTCAGGGTTGCATTATTCAGCAGCCATATGACATCGAAAAAGGTGCCGGCACGATGAATCCGGCGACTTTCTTGCGTGCATTGGGGCCGGAGCCATGGCATGTGGCGTATATTGAGCCATGCCGCCGTCCGACCGATGGTCGCTATGGGGATAATCCCAATCGTTTGCAGCATTATTATCAATATCAGGTTATTTTAAAACCATCGCCGGATAATATCCAAGAGATTTATCTGGAAAGCCTAAAGGTTTTGGGTATTGACCCGTTGGAGCATGATATTCGCTTTGTTGAGGACAACTGGGAATCGCCGACTTTAGGGGCGTGGGGCTTGGGCTGGGAGGTCTGGCTAGACGGTATGGAAGTCACCCAGTTTACCTATTTCCAGCAATGCGGCGGTATTGATTGCCATCCGGTCTGTGGCGAAATTACTTATGGTTTGGAGCGTTTGGCTACTTTTATCCAGCAAAAAGACAGTGTCTATGATATAGTTTGGGTCGATGATACGACCTATGGTGATGTATTCCACCAAAATGAGGTGGATTATTCCGAGTATAATTTCAATGTCGCTGATACCGATATGCTACGCACTTTCTTTGATGCGTATGAAAAGGAAGCTATGCGTGTAGTAGAATTGGGATTGGTACAGCCGGCATATGATTATGTCTTGAAATGCTCGCATACTTTCAATTTGCTTGATGCTCGTGGGGCTATTAGTGTTACCGAGCGTACACACTATATCGCCAGAGTTAGAGCTATGGCACGCACCTGCGCCCAAGCATATGTGAAAAAACGCGAAGAATTAGGCTATCCGTTGATTAAAGATGCCGCAGAAAGAGCCGGATTAGGCTTGGATCAGCAAAAGGAGGCGGAATAAATGAGCGATTTATTGTTAGAAATAGGTACCGAGGAAATTCCGGCGAAATTTATGCCGCCGGCTTTGGCAGAGTTAGCTAAATTAACAAAAGAAACTTTAGACGAAAACCGTTTATCCTATGAAAAAATCGATACATGGGGCACTCCACGCCGTATTACTTTGTATGTACGGGGATTGGCAGCGGTACAGAGCGATTTGGCAGAAGAGGTCAGAGGTCCGGCAGTCAAAGCTGCCTTTGATAAGGACGGCAATCCGACTAAAGCCGCAATGGGTTTTGCCAAAGGTCAAGGTGTCGAGGTAGATAGCTTGATAGTCAAGGATTTGCCCAATGGCTCCTATGTCTTTGCTTTGAAAAAAGCGCAGGGTATCGCTGCCGGTGAAGTATTGCCGAAAATTTTGCCACAGTTGGTTTTGGGCATTCATTTTCCGAAACCGATGCGCTGGGGGTATAATGAAACTCGCTATGCGCGTCCTATCCGCTGGATAGTGGCTTTGAATGACGATAAAATCGTTGATTTTGCGATTGAAAATATCCACAGTGGGCGTATTTCTCGCGGGCATAGATTTTTAAGCACTGACCATGTCGAGATTACCAGTGCGCAGGAATATTTAGCTATCATGGAGGATAACTATGTCATCGTTGAGCCGAAACGCCGCGAGGATATGATTGTAGCACAAATTCAGGAATTGGCGGCAAGTGTCGATGGGGCAGTGGAGACTGACGAGGATTTATTAGAAGAAGTCGTCTTTTTAGTTGAATACCCGACTGCTTTGATGGGCGATTTTGATCCGAGCTATTTAATCATGCCGGAGCAATTAATTATTACCCCGATGAAAGAGCATCAGCGCTATTTCCCGGTGTTAAAGGGTCATCATTTGATGCCGAAATTTATCACTGTCCGCAATGGTAGCAGTGAGCATTTAGCTACGGTGCAGGCAGGTAATGA
>CAYTOM010000054.1:0-1484 GCA_964439335.1 uncultured Peptococcaceae bacterium
AGGCGGAAATGGTCGAGGAGTATGATGCTGATTTGATGTCCTTGGAGGAATTTGTCGATTTGGTCAATAATCCGCCCCAAGGAGCAGAGGTCGCCGAGGAAACAAAGATTAACGATAAAATCAAGGAATTGATGGATTCTAAAATTTATAGCGCACGATAAATAAAAAGCGTCTTTTGCAGACGCTTTTTCAAGTAGGTGAAGAAAATGTATGATTTTGTATTTGCAGATAGTGATGGCAATGGCTATATTGACGAAAATTATCGCGCTTTAGGCAGATTGGGCGATAGCTTTGTCGAGATCAACCCGGAGGAAATGATTCCTCTGCCTCATGGGGCTACACTCACGATGATTCCCGGGCGGACAGCAGTAGTGATGAATAAACGGGGGGATTTTCTTGCTTATCCACATGAGGGGCTGGCAATGGGCGCATTGCTCCCCCAGGGCTACACCAGGACATTGCTACCGGCGTTTATTAATGATAAAAAGGAGCCACTTTTACCGCTTTTCGGCTATGCGGCGGTTTGTGCGGTAAATGGCGAATTTTATGTCGCGGCTACGGCAACTGATGAGGACGACCACTGGAATCCTAAGCATTTTTCGACGCCGGAATTGCCGAAATTAGTGCAGGATTTAAAGAAAAAAATGCCTAATAATCGCTTGATCGAGCATTTGGGGCATTGTGCGCTGAGCTATGGTTGTTTTACCGCGCAAAATATTTTTTACCATCGCTGGGAGGGCGGTATCCCTATTTCTCCGATTTGTAATGCGAATTGCTTAGGGTGCATTTCGCTTCAGCCCAGTGAATGCTGTCCCTCGCCTCAGCAGAGAATTAAATTTCAGCCGACAGTTGATGAAGTGGCAGAATTGATGAACTATCATTTGGATAAAGATGACGCTATTATCAGCTTTGGGCAGGGCTGCGAAGGTGAGCCGTCTTTGCAAGCCGAGGTAGCGGCGGAGGCTATCAAAATAGTGCGGGCGCAAAATAGCTTAGGCACGATTAATATGAATACGAATGCCGGCTATACCAAAGGCATCAAAAAACTGTGCGAAGCAGGAATCGATTCAATTCGGGTCAGCTTAAACAGTGCGACGGAGGCAGTGTATAATGCGTACTATCGCTCCGGTGGCTATGGGATTAATGATGTAAAAAATTCGCTGAAAATTGCGGCAGAAAATGGGGTTTATACCTATCTGAATTTGCTTTATTATCCGGGGCTGAATGATAAAGAGAGCGAAATCGAGGCTTTGCTGGATTTGGTTAATGAATGCTCGGTCAAAGCGATTCAGGTGAGAAATTTGAATATCGATCCGGAGATGATGTCGCCGTTGGTTAATGTCGCCCAAGGCGATAGCTACGGGACATTGGCATTTTTGGAAATATTGCACGAAGAATTGCCGGAGGTGGCAATCGGTAATTATACGAAAGCGCTTTGAGCGAGGGTGTAAAACGAGGTGAAGATTGGTGAAAAAGGAATTAAC
>CAYTOM010000054.1:1494-6728 GCA_964439335.1 uncultured Peptococcaceae bacterium
CTGTATTTGTTAAAAATGTATGCGGCGGAGACGGTCGAGGAATTGCTGGAGATGCTGGAAACGGCACGCAAGTTTTCCTCGGATAGTGTCAGCTCTGACGCAGTGAGCAATTTGATGCTCAAAGCAGCATATTTGACTGATGAAGAGTTAAAAGAACTGCAAAATTAATATTGATAATTTTTTGTAATGGATTATTGCCAAAAATACTCTTGTGTTCAGTGGTAAGTTGTGCTATAATCAAAGTCAATTTAAAGAGGTAGAGGCGCGGAGATGATGAGTAATCGGATTAAAGGGCAGGCACCCTCCGAGGAAAGGCAAATTCGCCGAAATGTCAAATATAGCCTGAAATATTTGATGTTGGGATGCAGGATAATATGTTGCATACTGTCACATTTGTGGAGGGCTGCCAAACTTAATAACGATTTTTTTAATTTGTCGGATTAAGTCTAAGCATTTCACAAAATTGCTTAGGCTTTTTTTGTATAAAAATTTGCAGCAAATTGCATAAAAACGAAAGGAAGAGAGAAAAATGAAAAAAATTACTGCTTTAATTTTGAGCTTGATGCTCATGGTTTCCTTGACTGCTTGTGGCGGTGGAGACGCAAATGATAACCAAGGTGACGCAAAAGTATTGCGTGTAGCTATGGAGTGCGGCTATGCTCCGTACAACTGGACTCAGAGCACCGATGCTAACGGCGCTGTACAAATCGCTGACAGCTCCGACTATGCTTATGGTTATGATGTTATGATGGCGAAAAAAATCGCTGACGAATTAGGCTATGAATTACAAATCGTTAAAAGCGACTGGGAATCCTTGATTCCGGCTGTTCAATCCGGTGATGTTGACTGCGTTATCGCCGGTCAGTCCATTACCTCTACTCGTTTAGAAGAAGTTGATTTCACCGAGCCTTACTACTATGCATCGATCGTTACTTTGACCAAACAAGACAGCCCCTATGCTAATGCTAAAGGTGTAGCTGATTTGGCTAATGGTACTTGCACCTCTCAGTTAAACACTGTTTGGTATGATGTTTGCTTACCGCAAATCCCCAATGCTAACATTTTGACCGCTCAGGAATCCGCTCCGGCAATGTTAGTTGCTTTGGATAGTGGCAGTGTAGATTTTGTAGTTACTGATATGCCGACTGCTATGGCTGCTTGCGTAGCTTATGATGATATGGTATTGTTGGATTTCAGCAACAGCGACGACAATTTCCAAGTATCTGACGAAGAAATCAACATCGGTATCTCCTTGAAGAAAGGTAACACTGAATTAAAAGAAGCTATCGATGGCGTATTGGCTAATATGACCGTTGAGGACTATGAGCAGATGATGCAGGAAGCTATCAGCGTCCAGCCTATCACTCAAGAATAATTTAAAGGGGAATAGAAATGTCTAAATTTATTGACGACATAGTTAAATGCTGGGATTTATATAGTTCGTCCTATATAGCAGGTGCGGGTAGGACACTGCTTATTTCCTTGGTAGGCACAATTATCGGTTGTATCATCGGCTTTGTTGTCGGTATAGTGCAGACGATCCCACTTAGCAAAAATGATTCCGCCCTGAAAAAAGTAACAGTAAAATTTGTAAAAGCAATTATGCGGATATATGTCGAAGTATTCCGCGGTACTCCGATGATCGTCCAAGCTGTCTTTATCTATTACGGAGCGCGAATGCTCTTTGATATTCAAATGGGTATGTGGACAGCGGCGTTCTTCATCGTTTCGATTAATACCGGTGCGTATATGGCCGAAACTGTCCGTGGTGGTATCAATTCGATTGATCCTGGGCAGACCGAAGGTGCTAAAGCAATCGGTATGACTCATTTGCAGACGATGACCAGTGTCATTTTACCGCAGGCTTTTCGTAACATTATCCCGCAGATTGGTAATAACTTTATTATCAACATCAAAGACACTTCCGTCTTATCCGTCATCAGTATCACTGAATTGTTTTTCGTCCACAAAAGCGTGGCAGGTGCGTTATATAAATATTTCGCTTCCGCAACGATTGTCATGATTATCTATCTGATTATGACCGTCACCGCTTCGCAATTATTGCGTTGGTTGGAAAATAAATTAGACGGCGATTCGTCCTTTGATTTAGCGACTACCGATACTCTGGCATTGACCAGTGGGATGCTAAATTATAACGATAAAAAACAAAAGAAATAGGAGGGCATCATGGAAGATTTAATCGTAGAAGTAGAGCATTTGAGCAAAAGCTTCGGCACTAATAAAGTATTAAACGATATTGATTTCAAGGTGCGTAAAGGTGATGTCATCAGTATCATCGGAGCCTCCGGCAGTGGTAAATCGACTTTGTTACGCTGCATTAATCTTTTGGAAAATCCCAGCGGTGGTAATGTCTTGTATCATGGGGACAATATCATGGCTAAGGATTTTGATTTAGCACAATATCGGGCGAAAGTCGGAATGGTTTTTCAAAGTTTTAATTTGTTTAATAATTTGTCGGTGCTTGAAAACTGTGTAATCGGACAGCGCAAGGTTTTGAAAAAAAGCCAAGCCGATGCCGAAAAACTGGCTAAGTACTATTTGGAAAAGGTCGGTATGGCACCATATATCAATGCTAAGCCCAGACAGATTTCCGGTGGACAAAAGCAGAGAGTCGCTATCGCCAGAGCATTAGCTATGGAGCCTGATGTCTTGTTGTTTGACGAGCCGACTTCGGCATTAGACCCGCAAATGGTCGGCGAGGTATTGGCTGTCATGCGTACCTTGGCTGATGAGGGCTTGACGATGCTGATTGTCACCCATGAAATGGCGTTTGCGCGCGATGTATCCAGTCGAGTGATTTTCATGAAAGACGGCTATATTTGCGAAGAGGGAGCTCCGCAGGATATTTTCAATAATCCACAGAAGCAAGAAACTCGCGAATTTTTGAGCCGTTTTATGGCACAGTAGTTTTAAAAGATTTGCAGGCGGTGTAGCAAAAGCTATGCCGCTTGTTTTCTTGAAAAATACTTAAAAAACAAGAAAAAAATAATTCGTAGAAAGAAATCTTATGTTGACAAATTGACTTAAATGTGGTAGAGTATATAGGTGCGAAAATATATTGACAGAAAGATGCCGCTTGCGGCTGCTTTTTAGTTATGGCCAGTTACAGAATTTTATTGGGAGGTGCCGTATCATGCGTGTAGGAGTAACTTTAGCTTGTTCGGAGTGCAAACGCCGTAATTACACTACTAATAAGAACAAAAAGAATAACCCTGACAGAATTGAGCTGAACAAATATTGCCCATTCTGCAAAAAACATACCTTGCACAAAGAAACTAAATAAAGGTGGATGAGCCATGAGCGAAAAACAAGAAGAAAAGAAAGTTGGCTTTTTCCAGAAAACTAAAAGAAACCTCAAAATGTCCTTTAATGAGTTTAAAAAGGTACATTGGCCGACCAAAAAAGAATTGCTGACCTATACCGGTGTAGTTTTGCTTTCCGTAGCAGTAGTTGCAGTAATGATTTGGATAGTCGATTCGGCTCTTGGTGCTCTTTTTGGAGTGATTTTGTAGACTAACCGAAGGGAGGACGGGGTTTCGTTATTCGAATCCTGAAATTTATGATGGAACAAGTCGCAAACGAAGAAAAAGGCTGGTATGCGGTGCATACATATTCAGGCTATGAAAACAAAGTCAAATCAAATTTGGAAAAACGCATTGAATCGATGCACATGGAGGATTATATTTTTCGTGTGATTATCCCGACTGAGGAAGTCGAGGAAAAGAAAAACAATAAATTGGTGACTACTAAGCGTAAAGTATTCCCGGCTTATGTCTTGGTAGAGATGATTATGACTGATGATTCATGGTATGTAGTGCGCAACACGACCGGTGTGACCGGATTTGTAGGCATGGGTAATAAACCGGTGGCTTTAAAGGATTATGAAGTAGCTGATCTTTTGAGACAAGCCGGCATGGAAGACTACAAAGCGGTTATTGATTACAGTGTCGGTGATAAGGTAGAAGTATTAGATGGTTCTTTTGCCGGCATGATGGGAGTAGTAGAAACAATTGACGCGGAAAAGGGCAAGGTTATCGTTTCGATGACACTTTTCGGCGGCAGAGAAACTCCGGTAGATCTGGAGTATCATCAGGTGCGCAAAATTTAAGCATTGCTTAATTTTGTTATATTTATACCCTTATAAGGAGGTGTATATCAATGGCTAAGAAAGTAATAGGTTTTGTTAAATTGCAAGTCCCTGCTGGTAAAACAAATCCTGCTCCGCCGGTTGGTCCTGCTCTGGGTCAGCATGGTGTTAACATCATGGGTTTCTGCAAAGAGTTCAATGAAAGAACCAAAGCGCAGGCTGGTTTAATCATTCCGGTTGAAATCACTGTTTACGCTGACCGTTCATTTACTTTTGTCACCAAAACTCCGCCGGCTGCTGTATTGTTAAAGAAAGCTGCTGGTTTAGACAGAGCAAGTGGTGAGCCTAACAAAAAGAAAGTAGCTAAATTGACTACTTCACAAATTCGTGCTATTGCTGAGGAAAAAATGCCGGACTTAAACGCTGCCAGTGTTGAAGCTGCAATGAGCATGATTCAAGGTACTGCCCGCAGTATGGGTATCGAAGTCATCGAAGGCTAATGATGGCTTTTGTGGGAGGAAAAATCCGATAATACCACGAAGGAGGAACAAAAATGCCAAAACATGGTAAGAAGTATACTGACGCTGCTAAGAAAATCGAATTCGGCACTCAGTATGAAATCAAAGAAGCATTGGAATTGGTTAAACAAAATGCCAGTGCAAAATTTGACGAGACAGTAGAAGTTGCATTCAGATTAGGTGTAGACCCTCGTCATGCTGATCAACAGATCCGTGGCGCAGTTGTATTGCCTAATGGAACCGGTAAAAGCAGAACTGTTTTAGTTTTTGCTAAAGGTGATAAGATCAAAGAAGCTGAAGAAGCAGGTGCAGATTTTGTCGGCGGACCGGAAATGGTTGCTAAAATCCAAGAAGGTTGGTTTGGATTTGATGTAGCTATCGCTACTCCTGATATGATGGGTGTAGTTGGTAAAATTGGTCGTTTATTAGGACCTAAAGGCTTGATGCCTAACCCGAAAACCGGTACTGTAACCATGGATGTAGCGAAAGCTATTGCCGAGGTTAAAGCAGGTAAGATCGAATATCGTGTTGACAAAACCGGTATTATTCACGCTCCTATCGGTAAAGCAAGCTTTGAGTTAGAGAAGTTAGAAGAAAACTTCAAAACT
>CAYTOM010000055.1:0-6700 GCA_964439335.1 uncultured Peptococcaceae bacterium
GCCCAAAATCAGTTCATCTGGGCTGTATCAAAATCAGCCGAACAAATCTTGAGCTTGATTTACAACGAAAAAGAAGTTTTAAACATTATCGAGCATATTCAGGCACTCCCCAGAGCGGTATTTTTTAATGTCCTCAAAGAATTTGGCGATATCAAAGCGGCAAAAGAAAAAATTGCCTCCGAATTTACCGCCCAAATTATCTCTTTCGCTGATATCAAAGCCCTTGCTCCCGCTACAGCCGATGGGACACTCGTTTACTTTTTGTATTCCGACGATAAACGCCTGCTCCTCTCCGGTACGGACTGCTTATACATCGAGCAAAATTATTACGCTACCTTAAACTATCTGCATATCCACGCACCACGCTATTTAGCTAAAGCCTACCCCATTGACTCCTGGCATCTGGTCACTATCCGTATGCAGGATAATTACGAGAAATATAACGCCCAATATGCTCGCCTGCTCAAGGCTATCGAGCTTTTGGATTTAGGCTATATTGCCAACGAGCAATGGAATCGTGAATTATCCCCATTTGCCGAGCCTATAGGCACCTATGGGATGCGGCTCATCACCTTTATGCCACCATTAAAGCTCAAATTAATGCTGATGGCGTTAGAGTACGATACTAATGGCAATCGTTTAGTCAATCTCGACTTGTACTATCACGACAAAAGAATCTCCTGGCATTATGTATCCTGCGACAAAGAATATCGCAAACTCATCAAAGGCACCGAATTCCAGCTGCCGAAATCCATATTCTTTGCAGCCGGTGATGACAAAGCCAAGACCCTAAACTACGCTAAAAAACTCCTCAAAGAAGCATTAACTGCTGAGGAATTAGCTACTTTAGTCCAATACGAAGCACAAATTCGTGATTAAGCGCAAAAAAGCTGTATCCTATGGATACAGCTTTTTTAATAGCTTATCATTGCTCGTTATACATTTCCATGATATCCGCACACATATTTCTGATTTTCTCCGCTACATACACTGGGGCTATCACCCTCGCCTGCTTGCCAAAACTCATCACCCAGCTGTAAAATTTGATACTCAAAGCAACCTTTAAATCCACCTTGAAGCTATTGGCATCATAGGGGCGGATATTGACATCTTCACCAAAACGGTCAATCACCACTCCTGCCAATGAATTATTAAATACCATGGTGACAATCTCCTCGCTTCCGGAAAACATCGAAAAGGTTTTCTTTTCATACTCCGGCAAATCAAATCCCTTAAACTGACCTCGCCCATCTCTATAGCGGGACAAAATCTCGATATTAAACATCTTATCTATCCTGTAATGCTTGATATTGTTTAAATAACTATCGAAAGCAATCAGATAATATTTCCCGTTATTAAAATCCAACGCCCATGGACTGGCTAGATAAAGCATACCATAGTTTTTTACCTCAAGCGTCTTTTGCCTAGTCCACTGATAATATTGAAAGCTCACCTGCAAATTATTACTCATCGCAATATTGAGCTTGTCAATATTATAATAAATTTCTTCATTAGTCGCTTTCACTCTATTGCTCAGCTCGACCTGCCGTTTTAATTGGCAGGCATCGTATTTGCTACCCAAACTCTCAATTTTTTCAATCAACTGTCGGGATTTTTTCGCCGTAATAAATTTTGCAGACTGCACAATATCCACTAACAATTTTAATTCCGGCAATTCAAAATCACGATTTACTACCGCATAGTAATATTGCTTGCCTCGCTTTTCGCCTACAATATCTACACCATATATCTTGAGCATCTCTAAATCATCGTAAATACTTTTTCTCTCCGCCTCAATCCCATAGCGATTTAATTCGGTGATGATCTCATTCATCGTCATACTATGATACTCATCGGTATTTTCCAACAATATTTTCTGCAAGTATAATAGCTTTAGCTTTTGATACGCTCCCTTAGACATCTGCTCACCGACTTTCCAGAGAAAAATATGTAGCTTTATTATACTATAGTTAGCAAATAATAGCAAGAAAAAAGGCTAAGCGTGAGCTTAGCCTTTAAAACTTATTTCAATAAATCTAACAAATCAGCAGGTACATAGCTGACATTACCGCGTAATTCCGGAGCTTGGAATAAATCCAACGGTTGACCGTTTCTCTCTGCAGTTTCCTTGCCGATTTCCAATTTTACAGTGACATCACCTTTAGTCAAAACGATTTTGCCATTGTTCCACTCTACAGCATAGCCCATGCCCTCAGCAGCACTACGCAACGGCATCATCTCTACTGCCATATCCGCAGGCTCACCCTGGCTAATTAAAATAACTCTCTCAGCATTAGCCATAGCCGGCTCGCTTAAAGTAATTAAATCATAGCCTAACAACAACCGGCTACCTACAGTAATGTCGCTAGCAGTCACAATATTTCTGGTCACAAACGGAGTTACACGAGTATTTTGTGCAATAGTGATATATTTGCTGCCATTATCAGTTACTACAGTAATAGCACCATCTTTATCAGCTACTACTTCCTCAACTACCGCATAAGTCAAATTGCTTTTCTCGGTTACATTACCCAAAATAGCGATAGCCGGAGTTTGAGCCGGAATGCTCATAGTCATCATGATATCATGATAAATCAAAACCTCGTCATTGATACGATCATTCAAATCTAACGGCGCACCGGTAGTAGCATCAGCGATAATAGTATCCTCACCGCAGTTTAAAACCAACTCTCTGCCATCATTGGTTTTTACAGTGACCTGCATACCATAGCTATCAGTGTAAATATCGGTAATCTGACCGGTAGTAAATACATAGTTCTCCACTTGGTTCGCCTCAATTTTTGTAGCTGCTGCATCATTTGCCGAAATCAACATTACATCATCAGCAAATGCGGTAAGTGGCATCGCTACCAAACTAATTCCCAATAAACCTACTATCATTTTTTTCTTCATTTTTCTTTTCTCCTTTTAATCATTTATTTGTCTTAAAATGTCTTACACTAGTTAAGACGCCTAAATTTCTTAAAGGTTCCCGAAAAAATATAATTTTTTATATTTTTTTCGGGATTTTTTCTTATTCATGAATTTCGCTATGGAAATCCTGCAATGATTTTACACCAAAGCTCTTTTCCTGAGCGGCTTTAATACCGGCTAAAGCTGCTTTAGCTGCCGCAATAGTCGTAATATACGGTACTCTTGCCTTTACAGCGGCTTTACGGATATAGCTGTCGTCATTCGACTCTTTTTTGCCGTTAGGTGTATTGATAACCAAAGCAATCTTTTGCTCGTTAATTTCATCGACGATATTACGACCGCCCTCATGTAATTTATTGACGACCTCCGCCGCAATATTCATATCTAAAATTTTCTTAGCTGTACCAAAAGTCGCAATGACATCAAAACCACAATCTTTAAAGCCTTGTGCCAATTCCGGCAATGCTGCTTTATCTTTATCATTGACACTTAAAAAGACCTTGCCACCTAAAGGCAATTTGCTATTGGCTGCTTCCTCAGCTTTAAAGAACGCCTCCCCGAAATTATCGGCAATACCCAATACCTCACCGGTCGAGCGCATTTCCGGTCCTAATACCGGGTCGACCTCCGGGAATGTGCTAAACGGCAATACTGCCTCTTTTACACCACAATGATTAAATTTATGCTCTTTCAAACCAACCAGCGGTGATACACGCTTGGTGATATCCAAAGTCATAATATCGGTAGCTAAACGCACCATCTGAATATCGCATACCTTGGAAACCAGCGGCACAGTACGGCTGGCTCTGGGATTAGCCTCCAAGACATACACCACATCGTCCTCGATAGCATACTGCATATTCATCAAGCCCGAAACGCCTAATTCTTTGGCGATTTTAGCGGTATATTCTTTAATTAAAGCGACATTTTTCTCCGAAATATTCATCGAAGGCAGCACACACGCCGAGTCACCGGAATGGACACCGGCTAATTCGATATGCTCCATAACAGCAGGCACAAAGACATTTTCGCCATCACAAATAGCGTCAGCCTCGCACTCTAAAGCATTGTGCAAAAATCTATCAATCAAAATCGGTCTTTCTTTAGTCACACCGACAGCCGCTTTCATATAATCAGCCAATTGCTCTGCATCCTGCACGATTTCCATGCCACGACCACCGAGTACATACGACGGGCGTACCATTACCGGATAGCCGATCTCCTCGGCAATAGCTAAAGCCCCCTCAGCCTCGTGCGCCATACCGGACTGGGGCATCGGGATACCTAATTTGTCCATCATCGCTCTAAACTGATCTCTATCCTCAGCTAAATCAATCGTTTCCGGAGTAGTACCTAAAATATTCACTCCGGCTGCTTTTAATTCCGCAGCTAAATTTAACGGAGTCTGTCCGCCAAATTGGGCGATTACACCCACCGGTTTTTCCTTAGCATAGATGCTCAGCACATCCTCGGCGGTTAACGGCTCGAAATACAATTTGTCCGAAGTATCATAGTCAGTCGATACAGTCTCAGGGTTACAATTTACGATAATCGTTTCAAAGCCTAAATCTTTCAAAGCAAATGCCGCATGGACACAGCAATAGTCAAACTCGATACCCTGACCGATACGGTTCGGCCCACCGCCTAAAATCATAACTTTCGGTTTGTCGGATACCTTGGAATTATCCGGCGCATTATAAGTAGAGTAGTAATAAGCCGCATCTTTTGTACCGCTGACCTCTACCGGTTCCCACGCCTCGGTAATACCCAAATTCAAGCGATACTCGCGCACATCTTTTTCCGGCAAAGCCAAGATTTGACTCAAATATTTATCCGAGAAGCCATTTTTCTTCGCATGAGCAAAAATCTCTGCCTCCGGCAAAGCACCCTTGAACTGCTTCAAAATTTCCTCTTCCTCGACCAATTCCTGCATCTGCTCGATAAAGTAATGCTTAATCTTGGTCAATTGATATAACTCCTCAACAGTTGCCCCTTTGCGCAATGCTTCATACATTACAAACTGGCGCAAGCTGGTCGGTTTTCCCAGCATAACCAGCAATTCTTCTTTAGATTTCTCACCTAAATTTTTATAATTGCCTAAACCATATGCCCCAATTTCCAAGCTGCGGATAGCCTTTTGGAAAGCCTCTTTGTAAGTCTTGCCAATGCTCATAACCTCGCCGACAGCCTTCATCTGGGTGCCTAATTTGTCCTCGGCACCTTTAAATTTCTCAAATGCCCAACGAGCAAATTTAATAACGACATAATCCCCACCCGGCACATAATTAGCCAAATTGCCGGATTTACCGCAAGGAATATCCTCTAAATTTAACCCTGCGGCTAACATTGCCGAAACCAAAGCAATCGGGAAGCCGGTAGCTTTACTTGCTAAAGCTGACGAGCGACTGGTACGCGGATTGATTTCAATGACGACGATACGATCACTGACCGGGTCGTGCGCAAACTGCACATTCGTACCACCGATAACCTCAATTGCATCCACTATTTTGTACGCCTGCTCCTGCAAACGATGCTGTACCTCTTCGCTGATAGTTAGCATCGGAGCCGAGCAGAACGAATCACCGGTATGCACGCCAAGTGGGTCAATATTTTCAATAAAGCAGACGGTAATCATTTTGCCGGATTGGTCACGCACGACCTCTAGCTCTAACTCTTCCCAGCCTAAAATTGATTCCTCAACCAAGACCTGTCCTACTAACGATGCCTGCAAACCACGAGCCACTACTGTCCGCAATTCCTCCTCGTTATAGACCAGACCACCACCGACACCGCCCATGGTATAGGCAGGGCGCAATACTACCGGATAACCGAGCTTGTCCGCAATAGCGACTGCTTCCTCTACACTATACGAAACCTCGCTGCGAGCCATCTCGATGCCCAATTCATCCATAGTTTTCTTAAATTCAATTCTGTCCTCGCCACGCTCAATCGCGTCAACCTTGACACCGATGACCTTGACACCGTATTTCTCTAAAATACCATTTTTATCTAATTCAGAGCAGAGATTTAAGCCTGACTGACCACCTAAATTCGGCAAAAGTACATCAGGGCGCTCTTTGGCAATAATTTGTTCTAACCTCTCTTTATTTAACGGCTCGATATAAGTCACATCTGCCGTAGTAGGATCAGTCATAATAGTAGCCGGATTGGAATTAACTAAAACCACCTTGTATCCCAATTTACGCAAAGCCTTGCAGGCTTGCGTTCCGGAATAATCAAATTCACATGCCTGACCGATAATGATCGGTCCTGAACCGATTATTAATGCTTTCTTGCCATTTTCGTTTTGCATATCACCACTCCTTTTTGAAATATCAACCACTAATTAAAGCCTGAAAGATTCACATCTTTTATCCTCCATTATACTAAATAGTTGGCAAAAAAACAACATTTTTCTTGCCTTTTACTCATCAATTAATTTATGTTTTTTCAATAAACAACTATAATTTTTCTTTTATTTCCTATAAAATTTATGTAAAAATAGAGTGGCTCTATTTTTATCCGCTAAAAAACACTGCCGATATTTTATCGACAGTGTTTTGCGTAGTATGCAATATAAATGATAATATCACTGGTTAGCCTTGTGCGCTTTGATGATGCCCTCGGCAATTCGAGTCGGAACCTCTTCATAATGGTCAAACGCTACTAAATAGCTACCTCTGCCCTGAGTCATGGCTTTCAAATCAATCGCATATTTCTGCAATTCTGCCATCGGTGCCTGCGCTTCAAGCACTTGATTTTTGCC
>CAYTOM010000056.1:0-6672 GCA_964439335.1 uncultured Peptococcaceae bacterium
ACATACTCATCGGCAATAATCGGAATTCTGCGCTCAACTACCGGCAAAATGACATTTTTGCCAATCAAATGCTTGTATCTCTCATCATCAGGATGCACAGCTACCGCCGTATCACCAAACATCGTCTCCGGACGAGTAGTAGCAATTTGAATATATTCATCGGTACCCTCGACATGATAGCGGAAATAATACAGCTTGCCCTCATGCTCCACATGCTCTACTTCAATATCCGAAATAGTAGTATGGCAATGCGGGCACCAGTTGACAATATAGTTACCCTGATAAATCAAGCCTTTTTTATACAATCTGACAAATGCTTCGCGTACAGCCTTGGAGCAGCCCTCGTCCATAGTAAAACGCTCTCTGTACCAATCGCAGGAAGAGCCCAATTTTCTCAGCTGGGTAGTGATAGTATTGCCGTATTCCTCTTTCCATGCCCAAGCACGCTCCAAAAATTTCTCGCGTCCCAATTCATAGCGATCAGTGCCCTCTTTACGCAGCTGAGCCTCTACTTTAGCCTGAGTAGCGATACCGGCATGGTCAGTGCCGGGAATCCACAGAGTATTGTAGCCCTGCATTCTTTTATAACGAGTCAAAATATCCTGCAAAGTATTGTCCATAGCATGACCCATGTGCAGCATACCGGTGACATTCGGCGGCGGCATAACAATTGAAAAGGCAGGCTTGTCTGCTTCCATTTTTGCGGAGAAAAATTTGCTTTCCTCCCACCATTTATACCATTTTTCTTCGACACTTGCCGGATCATAAACCTTTGAGAGATTGTTGCTCTCTTGCATATAATTCACTCCTTTTTTAAATAAAAAAACACTCTCATCCTCTAAAGGACGAAAGTGCAAATCTTCCGTGGTACCACCTTAATTTCGCGTATCTAACCGCGACACTCCAAAGCTGTAACGGGCTTGCCCGATGAAATCTACTTAATTTCGATTTCACACCTCCCAAGCTACCTTCGAATGCAACTCCATAAAAGACCTCTCAGCACGCCTAGGCGCAGTCTTTTTCTCTTTAATGATCCACACTCTACTCCTCTTGATCGTAGGTTTAATTACCTATCTATATTTTATAAAGATAGCACATTTAGGCTCATTTTGTCAAGCTAAAACGCTGATTTTTCTGAGAAATTTGTAAAAGTGGCATTTTTTATTAAAAAGCGTTTTAGCCAAAAATGAAAAAGTCGATAATTATCACTCCAAATTCAAAAAAGCTCCTGCACGCAGGAGCTTAAAAATCACACTTTAACCTCTGCTTTGACACCTAGTAAATCTTGGTTAGCGTCTAACACAGGGCGGACATATTTTGCTAAAAATTCCTCAGTTTGCTCCTTAGCCAAACCGGTGAAAAGTGCCGGATTAGCTAATTCAGCCAATTCCTCGTCAGTCAAATCAAAACGGCTGTCGGCTTTGATACGCTCTAACAAATCATTGCTTTTGCCATTCATTTTGACCTCTTGCGCTGCCGCTACCGAATGAGTACGGATAGCCTCATGCAATTCCTGGCGGTCGCCGCCTTTTTTCACGCAATACATCAGGATATTTTCCGTAGCTAAGAAAGGCACCTCTTCATTCAAATGCTTTTCGATAGTTTTCGGATATACTCTCAAGCCACTGATAATATTGATATACAATGTCAAAATCGCATCAACAGCTAAAAATGCCTCCGGAATAGCGATACGACGATTAGCCGAATCATCTAAAGTTCTTTCAAACCATTGCGCAGAAGCGGTGATAGCGGTATTTTGCAAATCACTCATCACATAGCGTGCCAATGAAGCAATACGCTCACTACGCATCGGATTGCGTTTATATGCCATCGCTGAAGAACCGATTTGCTTTTCCTCAAATGGCTCGTCTACCTCTTTTAAATGCGACAGCAAACGAATATCATTGGAAAATTTCGCCGCACTTTGAGCGATGCCGCTTAAAACCTGCATGACATAAAAATCTACCTTGCGCGAATAGGTCTGTCCACTGACCGGGTATGCTCCGGCGAAATCCATTTTCGCACAAATTTTAGCTTCGAGAGTTTTGACCTTGTCGATGTCACCCTCAAATAATTCTAAAAAGCTCGCACAAGTACCGGTTGTTCCTTTGCAGCCTAAGAGCTTCAAGCCTTCGATTTGTGCATCTAACTGCTCGATATCCAATAACAAATCCTGCATCCACAAAGTAGCTCTTTTGCCTACGGTAGTCGGCTGAGCTGCTTGGAAATGGGTATAGGCTAAAGTCGGCTGATCTTTGTACTTTTCAGCAAATTGGCTCAAAGCATTGAGCGCATTCACCAATAGCTTTTTCACCTGCAAAAGTGCTTTACGCATCAAGATAATATCTGTATTGTCACCAACATAGCAAGAGGTCGCTCCCAGATGAATGATCGGTTTAGCCTCCGGGCATACCGCTCCATATGTCAAGACATGAGCCATGACATCATGACGCACTTCTTTTTCTTTAGCTCTCGCCATTTCGTAGTCAATATTATAAATATTGGCTTTCATCTCGGCTATTTGCTCATCAGTGATTTCAATTCCTAATTCTTGCTCGCTTTCAGCCAATGCTATCCACAGCTTGCGCCAAGTGCTGAACTTGGAGTTGTCCGAAAAAATTTCCTGCATTTCACGACTGGCATAGCGTGTGCACAAGGGATTTACATAAGTATCATGCATGATGTTTTCTCCTTTTGTTAATTATCAATTATTTGCCCAGCAAACGATGCATTACCTCGTTGTATGCTTCCTCTACACCGCCTAAATCGCGTCTAAAGCGGTCTTTGTCCAATTTTTCATGGGTTTCGCTATCCCACAAGCGGCAGGTATCAGGAGAAATTTCGTCTGCTAAAACAATAGTGCCATCGCTTAAACGACCAAATTCTACTTTGAAATCTACCAAATCAATATTCATCTGTTTGAAATAATCTTTAAGCAATTCGTTGATTTTAAATGCCATCTCTTTAATAGTTTCGATTTCTTCCCAAGTAGCTACTTTCAAAGCTACTGCATGATAGCTATTAAACAAAGGATCGCCTAAATCATCATTTTTGTAGGAAAATTCAATCGTCGGAGCATCAAAAACGATGCCTTCCTCTACACCGTAGCGTTTCGCAAAGGATCCGGCAGAAATATTTCTGATGATAACCTCTAACGGCACGATAGATACTTTTTTGACCAAGGTTTCACGCTCGTTTAATTCTTCGACATAATGCGTAGGCACGCCACCTTTTTCCAACATCTGCATCAATAAATTAGACATTTGATTGTTAATGACACCTTTACCGCTAATGGTACCCTTTTTTAAGCCATTAAAAGCAGTAGCATCGTCTTTATAAGATACTATATACAAATTTTCATCACTTGTTTGGTAAACCTTTTTTGCTTTACCCTCGTAAATCATTGCGCCTTTTTCCATGGATAGATCCTCCTTGATTAATTAATATATCTCGGCTACGGAGCCGTAAATTCAGCAAAATCAGCCCTATTTGCCACGAATAACAATTCACCTGCAAATCATGCCGTTTATATTCGCCTAAAAAACATATACAAAATATTTTACACCTTTATTTTAATACTGTCAATTAGGATAAGCCCCATTTAGGCTCACTTTTTTCAATAATTAAAATAAGCTCTCCCGCCTAGCTCAGCCAAATCACCAAAAGAGCCACCATACCGAAAAAGCAATAGCACACCCGGATAAATTTCTTGCCATAATAGCTCAATCCCCACCCTGTACGGGCGTAATGCTCCAAAAATGCTACTATTCCTACACAAACCAGCGTCAGCACAATCTTTAATGTTATCGACATCATTACCATCTCCTATCCCAGACGCTCAGCGCGTAATATTTCTCTGATGCTTCGAGGTGCCTCAAAAGAAATAATCCTCGCTCTTTCCAAAATTCTATCGGCTATGCGATTAGAGTATAGATCCTCTATCGCATTAATATCTAAATTAGTGCTGATAATCCAGGGCTTTTCATTGATATTCCGTTCTTCCAGCAAAATTCGCATCTGACTTTTGACAAATTCGCTGACACTATCAGCGCCAAAATCATCAATCACCAGCAAATCGCAGGCGAAAAATTTTTCCAGAGCATTTTCATCATGCTTTTTACCGCTATCCAAAACCTCATTGGCTATCGCCAAGGATAAATGCGTCTTGCCCCTGCCGACATCGCCGGTAAAAAGCAAATTTTCGCAAACCTCGCCATTGATAATTTTTGCTGCCGCTTTTTGGCACAGCTCCACCTTTTGCGCCATTTTTTCCGGCTCAGTATAAAAATCTACGCGAAAATTAGCAAATCTTTTTTCGCGCAATGCCGGATTGATCCCGCTCAAAGCAATTTCATCCTGTTTTTTTTCATTTAGCACACATTTGCAGGGTACCCCCGGAGTAATATAGCCTAAATCATGGCATAGTGGGCAATCCCACGCAGGCTCATAGATGCTTTCGTCTAAGCCCATGCCAGCCAATATTTCTCTGCGCTCCGCAAAAAGTACCTGCACCTGCTTGTCCAATGCCGCTCTTTGCTCCATATTTTTGCTTTTTATGCTTTCCCGCAATTTCACCAAGGCTATCTGTGATATTTCATCGGAAATCTGCTGCAATCGCGGCTCTTTGCGATACAATTCGGCAATTTTGCGATCACATTCCATTTGTTTTCTGCGCCGTAGCTCGTCCCTATCTATCATGCTCTCACCTATTCTACTAAATATGATAAATCACGCTTGCTTCCTTGATTTTCCGGTACTTTATTTTTCAGCACCTTTTTCGCTTCCTGCAATGCCTGGCGTTTTTTCGCCTGATTTTCTTTGCGTGCTATGACATCTTCGCGTGTCAATATTTGCTCTTTGTGCCAGTTATCCAAAATAATATCCGTATACGCAAAGGACGGATTATCCGCTGCGATATTTTCATCAGCGGCTAATAGCACCATTTCATGCGAAAATTTCCACAAATTTGTCCATTTCAAATACAGCTCTTTTTGCTTTTCCGTCGGATTATTATACTTACCTAAACGGCGCAAGACCTCCTGCACCTTGGTATTGGTCGTTTCCAAACTTTCGATAAAACGCGCTAACCCGCCACTGTCCTCAACCTTGGCGCCATACGCCATTTGGCAGAAAAATGTAAAATCGTAGGTATGCTTGCGAAAATTTTTCTGGTAAAACATATATATTTCGTACAATAAATCATACGACCAATTATATTTCTGGACAGCCATTTCTAATTCTTGCTTTTCTTTGAGGCTTAAAAATTTGCCCTGCTCACGCTCTAATTTTTTGACCAATCCGGCATAATTCAATTGATTGGTGCTAAAGCCCTCATCTACATTTAATTCGACTTTTTCCGAGCTTTCACCCAAAGCAGCCGCAATTTTGTCAAACATCGGCGAAAAATCCACCGTCTCTCGGTCGGTAAACCAATTTATCAATCCTTTGCCATGCAAAGTCCGCGCTGCCTCTATCGCATAGCGATCATCATTTTTGACCTCATCTGTACCGGAATATAACAAATAGACTATCTTGCCTAAATCATCAAAATCCAATCCCAACGGCTCCATTAAGCCTAATAACCGCTTGGGCACCCCGACGATACCGCCTTCAAAAAACCAAGCGTACAAATTTTGCTTCATCATTGACACCTCTATACTACTATCCCACTGATACGCATATCAATTTTTAAGACATTGATCCCGGTGATATCGTCTAAGACCGTCACCAATTCCTTTTGGCACGCCTCTACTACCGGCTGGATATGCACCCCATAGCGCACTCTCATTTCGCAATAAATATTTACCCCATAGCCCCGATTAAACACATTGATTTTGACATTACGATCAAGCTCGTCATATCGGCGGATACAATGCCGTACGATGTCCTCTATCACGCTATCGGCAATAGTTAAAGTGCCTAATTGCGAGAATTTCGGGCGGACAATTGTTGAATGCTCATTATCGCCTTTGGCATCTTTTTTGGCAAAAAAGCCAACAATCGAGCTCAACCAGTAATCTTTGCGCACCTCGACCGCCGGTAGTGGAATGACATGTTCGCCCTCTTTGCGATGCTTTTGGGCTTCGGCTATCTCCTGCGGTGTAGCAATCTCCGTAATAAAGATTTTTTCTTTGATCGGTGGCAGATCTAACGCCTCGACAATCTTTAAAATCATTTTTTCCGAGGTTCCCAAAATTAAAATTTTCTGGGGCTTGATTTGTTTGATTTTTTCTCGCACGACATACGCATCGTGCGGATCATTAAAAATCGCACATTTTACTGCCCCAATCATCGTGGGCTCAGTTTTGGAGGAATGTCCTGCCATTTTTTTACCGTTTCTAATCAGCAGACCATCATCGATAATTGTATCTATTTCATACTCTTTTGCCACATTGAGAGCATTATGACTTTTGCCGGTTCCACTAGCTCCGATAAGGGCATATATTTCCATCGCATTTCACCTCTAATATTTCAGCCTACCTGCAAAGTAAACCTGATTTTTCTCTATCCTGCTTTTGTATACCAATACTTCCACGCCTTTGGCTTGAGCTTGGCGCAAATTATCCGCAAAAATAGGGTCGTTAGCCACATTTATAGCAAAATCAGCCGCATCATGCCCCATAATCACAAAGCAAATCACACCTTTGCCCCAGCCGTTTTCCTGCCAATTTA
>CAYTOM010000057.1:0-6617 GCA_964439335.1 uncultured Peptococcaceae bacterium
AAAGGGGATTTTAAGTTGCAGATTTTAGATAAAATCAACAATCCGGCAGATGTCGCTGAATTAAATATAGATGAATTAAAGCAACTGGCAGAGGAAATTCGTCAGCTATTGGTCGAAGTCACTGCCCAAAATGGGGGGCATTTGGCACCGAATTTAGGCGTAGTTGAATTAACCTTGGCATTATACTATGTCTATCATGGTGAAAATGATAAAATTGTCTGGGATGTCGGGCATCAGGCGTATGTGCATAAAATTTTGACCGGCAGACGCGAAAGCATCAAAACTATACGCACCTATGATGGACTAAGCGGGTTTCCGAAAATAACAGAGAGCCCGTATGATGCTTTCGGCACAGGGCATAGCAGTACCTCGATTTCGGCGGCGTTGGGATTGGCTTTAGCTCGCGATTTGAAGGGCGACGATGCCCAAGTGACAGCTGTGATAGGTGATGGTGCTTTGACCGGAGGTATGGCGTATGAAGCACTAAACAATGCCGGACATCTGCAAACTAAAATGCTAGTTATTTTAAATGACAATGAGATGTCTATTGACCATAATGTCGGTGGATTGTCGGATTATCTCAATCGAGTGCGTAGTGATGCCGGCTATATCAAAGGCAAGGAAGATGTCGAAGAATTTTTGCGTAAAATTCCTAATTTAGGTGGTAAAATGTTGAAATTAGCGGATAGAATGAAAGATTCGCTGAAATATTTATTAGTACCGGGGACTATTTTTGAGGAAATGGGTTTTAAATATTTTGGACCGATAGATGGGCATGATTTAGAGGATTTGATCGAGATTTTGGAAAATGTCAAAAATCTCAATCGTCCGGTCTTGGTGCATGTCATTACCAAAAAGGGCAAGGGCTACCTGCCGGCAGAAAATAATCCGGAGAAATTTCATGGAGTCAGCCCCTTTGAAATAGAAACCGGTGAATTGAAAAAGAAAAAAGTTTATCCGACTTATACAGATATATTTAGTCGTACCTTGGTGCGTTTGGGGCAAGAGGACGAAAAAATATTAGCCCTGACCGCAGCGATGGGGGCAGGTACGGGGGTGAATAATTTTGCTAAACTTTTCCCTGAGCGTACATTTGATGTCGGTATCGCCGAGGAGCACGCGGTAACGATGGCGGCGGCTCTGGCGATAGGTGGATTTAAGCCGGTAGTGGCGATTTATTCGACCTTTTTACAGCGTGGGTATGACCAATTAATTCACGATGTAGCCTTGCAAAAGGCTCCGGTTGTCTTTGCGCTTGACCGTGCAGGATTAGTCGGTGATGATGGTGCTACTCATCATGGGGTGTTTGATTTAGCATATTTGCGCAATATCCCCGGCATGGTCATCATGAGCCCTAAGGACGAAAATGAATTACAGCATATGCTTTACAGTGCTTTAAAATATAATTTACCTACGGCAATTCGTTTTCCGCGCGGTGAGGGCAAGGGTGTAAATTTAGATGAAAATTTAGAGCTCCTACCATTTGCAAAAAGTGAAACCCTACGCTTGGGAGAGGAAGTAGTATTTTTAGCTGTAGGGAGCATGGTAGATACCGCCGAAAAATGCGCTGATATATTAGAGAAGCAAGGTATTTCAGCAGGTGTTATCAATATGCGCTTTGTCAAACCATTGGACAAAGAGGCTATTTTACAAACAGCAGCTCACGCCAAGCTCCTCGTGACTATGGAGGAAAACATTTTGCAGGGTGGCTTTGGCAGCGGAGTATTAGAACTTTTAGCTATGGCAGAAAAAGAGGTAGCTGTCTTAACTATCGGTATTGATGATGAATTTGTCGCACATGGTAATGCCGAAATTTTAAAGCGTAATTTAGGATTAGATGAAATGAGCATCACAGCTAAAGTGCTGGCTCGTTTAGAAAAAATTGAGGATTAAATCAATTGTACGATAGATGAAAATAAAAGGAGCGTCAGATGGCGAAGCAGCGATTAGATGTACTTTTAGTAGATAAAGGACTTGTTGAAAGCCGCGAAAAAGCGCAGAGCTTGATCATGGCGGGATTGGTTTTGGTAGATGAGAAAAAAATAGATAAAGCAGGCACCAAAGTCGAGGAAGGATTGCCGATTAGATTATTGGGGCAGGGACTGCGCTATGTCAGTCGCGGTGGATTAAAATTAGAACAGGCTTTGGAGGTCTTTCCGGTGAGCGTAGAGGGGCTGGTAGTGGCAGATTTAGGTGCTTCGACCGGTGGATTTGTCGATTGTGCTTTGCAAAACGGAGCCCAAAAGGTCTACGCGATAGATGTCGGTTATGGGCAATTAGCCTGGAAATTACGCACTGATGAGCGTGTCATCAATATGGAAAAGACCAACGCGCGCTATTTAACCGGCGATGATTTAGGCGAATATGTCGATGTCGTGACGACCGATGTCTCATTTATTTCCTTGGACAAAATTTTACCGGCGGCGTATAATATTTTAAAAGCTGACTGACAGATTTTAGCCTTGATCAAGCCGCAGTTTGAAGCAGGCAAGGACAAGGTCGGCAAAAAAGGTGTCGTGCGTGATAAAAATGTGCATATCGAGGTCATTGACAAAGTATTAAATATTGCTCGCGAAATCGGTTTTAAAATCGGTGGAGTTGATTTTTCGCCGATAAAGGGACCGGAGGGCAATATCGAGTATCTGTTGTGGGCAGGTAAAACACTTGATGACAGCGAAATTGATGTCAAGGCATTAGTCGAGCTATCTCACGAAAAAGCAGGTAGCAAATGAACAAGGTAGATATTTTAATTTGGGGGCTACTTTTAGGTGTAGCATTATGTATTGGCGGCTATAAATATTTTAAGCGCCAAAAGCTGAAGAAAATTTTGAAAAAAGCTAAAGCCGGCGAAAAAAAGGCTATCGGCTTTTTGGAAAGACAGGGTTATCGCGTAGTAGAGGTGCAAAGCAGGCAAAAGGTCATTACCACTATTGCCGGCAACGACCACGAAAGCACGATAATCGCCGATATGATCGTCCGCAAGGGATTTTTTAAATATGTCGTGGAAGTAAAAACCCAAGGTCAAGCATTTCCGACCTTGCCCAATGTCAGACGGCAGATGATGGAATACTATCTGGTATTTCAGCCGCGCGGAGTTATTTTTCTGGATATGGAAAAGGAAAAAATGCGCTTGGTAAAATTTAAGTGTGCTTATCAGCGTAAAAATGTGCTTTTACGAAGCATTATTTGCTTTATTTTGGGAATAATAGCCGTGATAATCTATCAAGGGCTGAAATTTTAGTGAGGTGTATCATGAGAGCGGTAAAAACTATCGGCTTAGTGATAAATTATTATAAAACTGAAAATGTAGCGTTAGCTCTGGAAATGATCGAAATTTTGCGCAAGCATCAGATCGACTTTTTGGCGTATGGTGATGATGCCAAGGCTCTGGGCATGGAGGAAATCACTTCAGACGAATTTTGTCGCAAAATAGATTTGGTCATGGTCATCGGCGGTGATGGTACGCTATTAAGGGCGGCTCGCTTGGTATACGGCTATGAAATCGGCATTTTGGGCATCAATCGTGGCTATTTGGGCTTTTTAAGCGAACTGGAAATCGATGAATTTGAGCAATATTTAGATCAGATTATTAACGGTGACTATCACATGGAGCGTAGGACAATGCTGGAGGCTGATGTCTATCGCCAAGATGAGCTTTTAGCCCAAGAGGTCGCTTTAAATGATATGGTCATCACCAAGGGTGCTTTAGCTCGCTTGATAGATATTAAAGTGAAAATGAATGATACTCCCGTCGAAAGTTTTTTGGGCGATGGGCTAATCATTGCGACTCCGACCGGCTCTACCGGGTATTCGCTTTCGGCAGGTGGACCGATAGTTTATCCTAATTTAGAGGTCTTTTTGACTTCGCCGATTTGTCCCCATGCCTTGACGGTGCGACCGATTATTTTCCCCTCGGATTGTACCTTGGAAATTACCATTGGCACTGATATGCCGGGAATGCTCACCGTAGACGGTCAGCAGGGTGTGGAACTTTTAAATGGAGATAGGGTCGTTATTCATCGGGCGTGCTATGATACCTATCTGGTGAAAGTAAAAAATGTCGGCTTTTTTGAAGTCGTGCATGATAAATTTCAAAAATCCAACAGCGCCAAATTTTAAGAGGTGAGCATGATGAAATATCCTTGCAAATGCTGTGGAAATTTGACATTACCGGTATTTAGCGAGGAAGCAGTTGCCTACATTTGCCCGGTATGCTTATGGGAAAATGATGTATTTATCCAAAATGATGAACCCGGTGATGAAAATCATGGCATGACTTTAAACGAGGCTAGGGAAAAATATTTGCGTTTTAATATAGTGGCGGAGTATGAGTATCTGGCTCCTCGCGCACCAAAAGCTGATGAATTACCACTAAAGTGAAATAGTTAATGAGGAGGATTATTGTGAAATCGAGAAGACATCGTAAAATTTTGGAGATTATCCAAGAAAAGAAGATTTCTACCCAGGAGGAATTAGCCAATGAGCTAAAGGCTTCCGGTTTTAATGTGACTCAGGCGACCGTTTCACGCGATATTAAAGAGCTGGCGTTAATCAAGGTAAGCTATGACGGCGAGCAGTATCGCTATGCAGAACCCAGTGAAGATGCCAAAGTATCGGATAGCAGACTGAAATTTATGCTCCGCGAGTTTGTGGTCAATTTTGATAGCAGTGAAAATATGCTGGTAATTCGTACCGCTCCCGGCAATGCCAATGCTGTCGCTTCGGCTATTGACAAAGCCCAATGGCATGGAGTTTTAGGGACAATCGCCGGTGATGATACGATTTTGATGATTATCAAGCATCGCGAAGATGTAGCGAGGATTATCGATAAAATTCATGGATATTTAGAGTAGAGGTGAACCAGTGTGCTGATAGATTTAAAGGTCAAAGATTTTGCGCTAATTGAAAATATCAATATTCAATTTACTCCTAATTTTAATGTTTTAAGCGGTGAGACCGGTGCCGGTAAATCTATCATCATTGACGCAGTTTCGCTTTTGTTAGGAGCACGAGCTAAATCGACCGATGTCCGTATCGGTGCAGAAAAAGCGTTGATCGAGGGAGCTGTTTTGCTGGAAAAAAGCCAATCGTTGGCTGATAGCTTGGTATCCATCGGTTTAGATGATGTTTCGTTAGATGAAGCATTGGTATTAAGCCGTGAGGTATCAGCCAATGGGAAAAATATTTGCCGTATTAATGGCAGAATTACGACCTTAAACAACTTTAAAACAATCGCAGGTCAATTAGTCAATATTTATGGGCAGCATGATTATCAAGAAGTATCTGATAAAAAAAATCACCTCAAGCTGTTGGATAGCTTGGGTGATAGTGCTTTTCAGGCGCAAAAAGCTATCGTAGCCGAGGAGTATAAAATTACCCATGATATCGCCAAAGAGCTTAAAACTGTCGCTAATAAAATGAAAGAGCGCGGACAACGCTTAGAATATTTAAAATTTATGGCGCAGGAATTACAGGGCTTGGATATGCAGCTAGGTGATGAAGAACGCTTTGAAGCAGAATTAGCTCAATATGAAAAAAAAGAGCAAATTTGGCAGCAGACAAATATCGCCTACGAGCTTTTGTATGCTAATGATAATGCTATCGTCGGTAATTTGGAAAAAGTGTGCGAAAATTTAGAAGCCATCGCTGATTTAGATGACCGCATCAAAGAAGCAGCTCAGGCTCTACGCGAGGCATACTATATCGCTGAGGATAAAGCCCATATAATTTCGGCATTTGCCCGAGAGCAGTTTGACTTAGCTGTGCGCAAGCAGGAATTAGAGGAAAAACTGTACAATTTGGGCAAGCTCAAACGCAAATATAATATGACATTTACCGATTTATTAGCCGAAAAAGAAAAGGTAGCCAATGAATTGCAAATGCTTGGGGATTTGGATATTACCGCTGAGGAATTAAAGGCACAATATGCGAAAGCCAAGAAAAATTATCAAATAGCCAGCGAAAAATTATCCATAATGCGTAAAAATATCGCGGCTAATTTAGAAAAGGAAATGCTTGTGCATCTGGCGGATTTATCTATGTCCAAAGCACGCTTTGAAGTAAAATTTGCGGCACCTATCGTGAGCGCCGGTGGCTCTGATGATGTTGAGTTTATGTTTTCCGCCAATGTCGGGCAGCCCTTGCGCCCATTGGCAGAGATTGCTTCCGGCGGTGAGATGAGCCGTATCATGCTGGCATTTAAGACGATTTTATGCCGCTACGAGGAATTGGATACGATGATTTTTGACGAAATCGATACCGGTATCGGTGGCAATATCGCCGTCAAAGTAGCGGAAAAATTAAAAAGCGTCAGCCAATTTGCACAAGTAATTTGTGTCACTCATGCTCCGCAGATAGCAGCCTTGGCAGATAGCCATTATCTGATAGAAAAGTACAATGAGGATGAGCGGACAGTTACGACGGTAAAAAGATTAACCTCTGACGAAGAAATTCGAGAATTAGCGCGAATGCTGGGAGGTACGGAGGACTATCATCTCCAAGCAGCTCAGGCGATGAAGCATAATAATGAAGCATAATAATAGTGTAGATTAAAAAGTGTGCAGTCCATATTTGGCTGCACACTTTTTTGGTGGGTTTGCATGATGGTGTAAGTAGCT
>CAYTOM010000058.1:0-5256 GCA_964439335.1 uncultured Peptococcaceae bacterium
GCGTGCGCTTGCTTAATTTGCCGGAGGAAGTCCTCACAATGGTCGTAGAGGGTAAATTGACTGCCGGTCATGTCAGACCCTTATTAGCGCTAGGCGATAATGCGTGGCAGATAGAGCTGGCAGAGGATATTTATCGTGATGCTTTGTCGGTGAGACAGGTAGAGAGTTTGGTGAATAATTTAAAGAATAATCCGGAGCCACCTGCAAAGGAAAATGCAGAGAAGCCAAAGGATAAATATGATGAGCAGCTAAATACGGAGCTACAAATTATTCAGGAGCAGTTGAAAGAGGTATTTAAAACCAAGGTAGCGATTAAAAACCGCGGTGGTAAAGGCAAGATAGAAATCAATTTTTATAACGAGGACGAACTGAAACGAATAATTGATTTGTTAGGCGGTGAATTTTATTGATAGATGGCAATAAAAGTAAAACTATGGAAATTATCGAACGACATAAAAAAGCATGGAGCGTATTTTTCTATGGGGCTATCGTGTTTTTCAGCTGTTGTTTGTTTCCGCTGATTAAGTACGCCGGTGGAGATAGTATAGAGTGGATAAATTTGATAATGTTTTTTGCGGTGTTTATTTCATTGGGCGATTTTTTGCGGTACTTGAATTTATACCAAGGCAAGCTGAGTTTGAATCTGCTAAGCATATTAGTAGCGATGGTTGGTGGTTTGCTGTGCCGTTATTTCATCGAATATGGCGAGGTTTCCAATATGTATAATTTCACTGTGGTGAATGTAGCAGCGTTTGTGATAGCGGCAATTTTGCTGATTTTGGTAGGATTTGGGACATATGACCTATTTAAGCAAAACAGATGTTAGCAAAAACTAACCATACGCAACGAATAAACAACTGTTATACATTCTACAAGTGGATAAAGATAGGGCTTGTGATATATTTCACGAATTTTATAAAAAGATTACACTCTTTTTATTTGAAACTTTTATTTCAATATAGCTTAAATAAATTTGAAATTTATCGCGAATTATAGTATGATAGAAATAGTAATTTTCATAATTAACGCTTATTAACGGTTTTATTTGCAAAATGGCTTATATTTGAGCCGCTAGTTGCATTATGGACGGATAATGCGTCAAAATTGTGGCAATCAGGAGCAATCCTGTGTATTATTTACCATTTAAAAGGGGGAAAAGGAAAAATGGCATGTTCATGTAATGCTAACAATCAAGAAAAGTATCAACAGCTTGATGCAGTAATAGCAGAATGCGTAAACGAGCCGGGCAGCTTGATTAATGTGCTGCACAAGGCACAGGGCATTTTTGGCTATCTGCCGGAAGAGGTACAGGTTTATATCGCAGAAAAGATGGATGTTCCTCTAAGCGAAATTTACGGTGTGGTTACTTTCTACGCCCTGTTTACTACCGAGCCGAAAGGTAAATATAATTTCAATATTTGCTTAGGTACTGCTTGCTATGTAAAAGGTTCCGGTCAAGTTTTAGAGAGAGTAGAGCAGGAATTGGGTATTAAGCTCGATCAGACTACTGAGGATGGTTTGTTCTCTATCGAGGCTTGCCGCTGCGTAGGTGCATGTGGTTTGGCACCGGTCATGACTGTAAACGGCGAGGTTTATGGTCGTTTGACTCCGGATATGGTACCGGGAATCATTAAAAAGTATAAAGATTTAGAAGCAAATAACTAGGAGGTGTGATGAAGTCATGAAACGAATTGAAAGTTTAGAAGAATTAAAAGCCCTACAGGTTGCTGAGAGAGCAAAAATGGCTGTCCGTGACGGACTCGCTCCTAATGAAGCAAATTTGGCTAAGCATCAGGTTTTGATTTGCGCAGGTACCGGCTGTACTTCCAACAAAAGTGCTGAGGTTAAAGCTGCTTTAGAAGCAAAGTTGGTTGCTGAGGGTTTAGATAAAGATATCCAAGTTGTACAGACCGGTTGCTTTGGTTTCTGCTCCTTGGGTCCGATTATGGTTGTTTATCCGGAAGGCACTTTCTACAACAAAGTAGAGGCTAAGGATGTTGACGAAATCGTTGAGAAACATTTCAAAAACGGTGAATTGGTAGAGAGATTGCTCTATACTATCCCCGGCACTAAAGAGCACGCTAAGGATATGAGCCATATTCCTTTCTTCCAGAAACAAAAGCGTATCGCACTTCGTAACTGCGGTGTTATCGATCCGGAGAAAATCGAAGAGGCTATCGCTCATTATGCATACCAAGGCTTGGGTCGTGCATTGACCACTATGACTTCGCAGGATATTATCCAAGAGTTGTTGGATAGCGGTATCCGTGGTCGTGGCGGCGGTGGTTTCCCGACCGGCTTGAAATGGAAATTTGCTACCGGTTATTCTTCCGATCAAAAATATGTTGTATGTAATGCTGACGAGGGTGACCCGGGTGCATTTATGGACCGTTCTATCTTAGAGGGCGACCCGCACAGTGTTATTGAGGCTATGGCTATCGGTGGTTACTGCATCGGTGCTAACCAAGGTTATGTTTATATTCGTGCTGAGTATCCTATCGCTGTACAGCGTTTGGAAATTGCTATCAAAGAGGCTCGTGAGGCTGGTTTGTTAGGCAAAAACATTATGGGTACCGGTTTCGATTTCGATATTGATATTCGTTTGGGTGCAGGTGCATTCGTTTGTGGTGAGGAAACTGCTTTGTTGACCTCTGTTGAGGGTAAACGCGGTGAGCCTCGTCCGCGTCCGCCGTTCCCGGCTGAAAAAGGTTTGTGGAATAAACCTACTTTCGTTAACAATGTTGAGACTTTAGCTAGTATTTCTTATATCTTCTTAAAAGGTGCTCAGGAATTTGCCAGTGTTGGTACTGAAAAATCCAAAGGTACTAAAGTATTCGCAATGAGTGGTAAGATTAACAATATCGGTTTGGTTGAGGTTCCGATGGGCACTACCTTGCGCGAGATCATTTATGATATCGGTGGTGGTATCCCCGGTGGTAAAGCATTTAAAGCTGCTCAGACCGGTGGTCCTTCCGGCGGTTGCTTACCGGCATCTTTGATTGATACCCAGATCGACTTTGATAGCTTGGTTAGAGCAGGCTCGATGATGGGCTCCGGTGGTTTGATCGTTATGGACGAGACTGACTGCATGGTTGACATCGCTAAATTCTTCGTTGAGTTTACTCAGGACGAGTCCTGCGGTAAGTGTACTCCTTGCCGTATCGGTACTAAACGCATCTTAGAAATTTTGACCAAAATCACCGAGGGTAAAGGTGAGGATGGCGATATCGAGAAATTGGAAGCTCTGGCTAAAAACATCAGCACCTCTGCTTTGTGCGCTTTAGGTCAGACTGCTCCGAACCCGGTATTGGCTACTTTGAAATTCTTCCGTGATGAGTATGAAGTTCACATTAAAGATAAAAAATGCCCGGCAGGAAAATGCAAGAGCCTCTTTACGATGGTTATTGATCCTGAGAAATGCAAAGGCTGCACCTTGTGCGCACGCAACTGCCCGGTCGGTGCCATCACCGGTACAGTTAAAAATCCGCATACTATTGATCCTGAGAAATGCATCAAATGCGGTGTGTGCTTAGACAACTGCAGATTCGGCGCTATTGAGAAAAAATAAGAAGGGGTGATAATTGTGGAAATGGTAAATGTTATTATAGATGGTAAATCTGTAGAAATCGAAAAGGGTTCTACAGTACTCCAAGCTGCACAAAAAGCCGGCGTGCATATTCCTACTTTGTGCTATTTGAAAGATGTTAATGCTATCGGCGCTTGCCGTGTTTGCTTGGTAGAAGTAAAAGGTGCAAAAGCTTTACAGCCTTCTTGCGTATACCCGGTAAGCGAGGGCTTAGAGGTATTGACCAATACCGCAAAGGTACGCGAAGCAAGAAAAGCTGTTGTTGAATTGCTTTTGAGTAATCACCCGGCTGATTGCTTGACTTGTGTACGCAGTGGTAACTGCGAATTGCAGAGCTTGGCTCAGCAGATGGGTATCAGAGAAATTCGCTTTGAAGGCGAAAAGAGCACTTTCCCGATCGATGATCGCAGCGTAGCAATCGTTAGAGATCCTAATAAATGTATCTTGTGCCGTCGTTGCGTAGCTACTTGCCAAAAGGTACAGGGCGTAAGCATCTTGGGCTTAGTAAATCGTGGTTTCAACTCTGTAGTTGGTACTGCATTTAATCATCCGATGGATGATATCAACTGCGCATTGTGCGGTCAGTGTATCAATGCTTGCCCGGTTGGTGCATTAAGCGAGAAAGATGACACCGGCAAGGTTTGGGCGGCTTTGGCTGATGAAAACAAACATTGCATCGTTCAATTCTCTCCGGCAGTTCGTATCGCTATCAGCGAGGAATTTGGTATTCCGATGGGCGAGATTTCCACTGGTAAAACTGTCGCTGCTTTGAGAAGATTAGGCTTTGATAAAGTATTTGACACCAACTGGTCTGCTGACTTGACCATTATGGAGGAAGGCAATGAATTGTTGCAGAGAATCCAAAATGGTGGTGTATTACCGCAGATTACTTCTTGCAGCCCTGGCTGGATCAAATATTGCGAACATCATTATCCCGATCAATTAGATCATTTGTCCAGTGCTAAATCTCCACAGCAGATGTTTGGTGCTATTGCTAAAACTTACTATGCAGAGAAAGCCGGCGTAGATCCCGCTACTATTTTCAGCTGCTCGGTAATGCCGTGTACTGCTAAGAAATATGAGTGCGCTCGTCCGGAGATGAATTCCAGCGGTTATCAAGATGTTGACTGCGTTATCACCGTCCGCGAAGTTGCTCGTATGATCAAAGAGACCGGTATCAATTTGGCTGAGTTGCCTGAGGAAGAGTGCGATAGCCCATTGGGTGTAGGTACCGGTGCAGGTACTATCTTTGGTGCTACCGGTGGTGTTATGGAAGCTGCTTTGCGTACTGTGTACGAAGTAGTAACCGGCAAAACCTTAGAGAAAGTTGAATTTGAAGATGTCCGCGGTATGGAAGGCATCAAAGAAGCAAGCGTAGATTTGAATGGCACTGTCGTTAAAGTAGCTGTTGTTCATACTTTAGCTAATGCTAAGAAAATGATGGATAAAGTCAGAGCCGGTGAGGCTGATTATGCCTTTATCGAAGTCATGGCTTGCCCTGGCGGTTGCGTAGGCGGCGGCGGTACTCCGATCGTTAATGCTTTGACCAGAAGCATTTTACCGGAAGACTATCGTGCTATTCGTGCTAAAGGCTTGTACGAAGACGACAAAAACTTGCCGCTTCGTAAATCTCACGAGAATCCGTTTATCAAAGCGGTTTATGCTGAGTT
>CAYTOM010000058.1:5266-6583 GCA_964439335.1 uncultured Peptococcaceae bacterium
GTGAGCCTTTGAGCCATAAATCTCATGAGTTGTTGCATACTCATTACACTCCTCGTGTAAAATATAAATTAGATAAATAATCTAATTAATTGCTGAATTTAGATCCCCTTGTGCATGACGGTGCAAGGGGATTTTTACATAAAATCGAAAAAAGCTCTTGACAAGCAAAATCAGAGTGAGTATAATGAATACTAATCTAAATGCTTTGACCGAGAAGTAGTAAGCAAGGTGTAATCTTTCAGAGAGTTGGCGGTGGGTGCGAGCCAATTAAGAGGAGCTTTGGTGAATTCATCTTGAGAGCAGCAGGTCGAAATAGAGTAGACTGAGCCGGTTTCGCCCGTTATAGCGATAGGGTATAAGCTTTTGCCGTACCTAAATGAGGAATACTTTTTTAAGTATTTAAAATGAGGTGGTACCACGGATATATGCTCCGTCCTCTGTAATTGAGGATGGAGCTTTTTTATTACGAAAAATAGGTGGGCAGTTCATGATTGGTAGCGCAATATTGCCGGAGAGGGTGGAGAGAATTGAAAACGATTGATATCAAAGCATCGAAAAATTATCAGGTGATTATCGGGAGCGATTTGCTAAAGGATAGCGGTAAATATATTTTGGCGAGTTTAGGTGGAATTTGCAAAGTTGTGCTGGTTAGTGATGATAGAGTCGCTACACTTTATGGTGATAGGGTGAAAAAATCGTTAGCGGAGCAGGGTTTTTTAATCGAGCAATATATCTTTCCTCATGGCGAGCAGAGCAAGACGGTTGCTACCGTAAGTGATTTGTGGCAGTTTATGGCTGAAAAGCAAATCACTCGCACAGATGCCATCGTGGCATTAGGTGGTGGAGTGACCGGGGATTTGAGTGGCTTTGCGGCGGCGACATATTTGCGTGGGATACGCTTTGTGCAGATACCGACGAGTCTATTGGCAATGGTCGATGCTTCGGTCGGGGGCAAAACGGCGGTGGATTTGCCACAGGGCAAAAATTTGGTCGGCGCATTTTGGCAACCGGAATTAGTATTGTGCGACTATAGTGTGCTGGAAACTTTGCCCAAGGAGTATTTCATCGATGGCATGGCAGAGGTCATCAAGTACGGCTTTATCGGAGATAGGGAGCTTTTAGAGCTTTTGCGCGAGGGGATAGATGATAAATTGGAGGAAATTATTGCGCAGGCAATAATGGATAAAAAGTCCTTGGTTGAGGCTGATGAACGAGATAAAGGTGCCAGACAGCTTTTGAATTTGGGGCATACTTTAGGTCATGCGCTTGAAAAATGCTCAAATTTCAGCTTGTCTCATGGGCAAGCGATAGCGATGG
>CAYTOM010000059.1:0-6567 GCA_964439335.1 uncultured Peptococcaceae bacterium
TTAATACTCGCGATGAAAAGGAATTGGCAGAGGCTGAGCAGGCATTGGTTGAGCAAAAACCGATGGTGTTAGCGAATGTCGGCGATGAGGTCAAGGATCAGATGATTCAGGGCTCGGCGGCAATGGCGGTAGTATGGTCGGGTGATGCGGCATACTGCATGAGTAGCAATCCTGATTTGGATTATGTAATTCCTAAAGAAGGCACAAATTACTGGTTTGATGGTATGGCTATTCCTACTACTTGCCAAAATAAAGAGGCGGCAGAGTTATTTATCAACTATATGTGCCGTACCGATGTCGCTATGGCAAATGTCGAGTATATCGAGTATTCTACTCCGCATACCGGTGCGATGGAAGCATTGGGCGAGGAAGTGACCGGGGATAAGAGATTTTATCCGACTATGGCTGATTTGACTAATAGCGAATTGTTCTATGATTTGGCTGATGCTTTGGGTATGTATGACGAAATTTGGACCAGAGTGACGGCTAATTAATAAAAATTAATAATTAGGTAAAAATAAGCACGCCTGTCGTGCTTATTTTATTTGCGAAAGATAGCTAAAGATGTTATAATAGAAAAAAGAAAGGGGTAATGATGATGGATAAGTCGTTTATTATGGAGAATGCGCTTAATCGCAATTATCCGTTGGAATTTACTGATGAGGCTGTAAATCACGAGGATTTGGCGCAGATCATGCAGGCGGCAATGCTGGCTCCCAGTGCTTTTGAGGAGCAGCCATGGAGGTTTTTTGTGGCGACTGCCGAGGAGGAACGCAAGGCGTTGATTGAGTATATGACGCCGGGGAGTGCTTTGCGTGCACAGAGCGCGCCGGTGTTGATTGCGATTGCCGGTAATATTTATGGGACAAAGGATCATACTTTTAATTATTGGAGCGGCTTTGATAGCGGCGCAGCGTGGGGGTATATGGCTTTGGAGGCGGCTAGATTGGGCTATGGTGTGAGCTTTATTACCGGCTTTGATAGGCATGATATCAAGCGTGAATTTGCACTGGAGGACGAGGATTTTTACGATTTTTACGGAATTATTGCTTTAGGCAGAGTGAAAGAGGATTCTTCGCAGCCTAAGTGCGAGAGAATGCCGTTAGAAAAGGTTTCGCTGGTGCGGAGAATAAAGAAATCATTGTAGGCATAAGTCAAATATGAGGCTATAAGGTTTTTTTTTGACAAGGATTTTTAGCGCTTTTCAGCGTTTTTTTAGAGAATGCTTGTACCGATGTTCACAAAGGCAAAGCCGAGGCGGAATTATTATAACAAACTATAATGAAACCGAGCTAAGCAAAGGATAACCGCAAAAACCCCATGTTTAACGCATTTCATATTGAAATAGTGGGATAAAAATTAACTCAAATTTTGTGGTTTGTTTGCTACGCCGAGTGCATATCGGCAAGGAAAACTTTTTAGAAAAGTTACAATATGTGAAAAAAATCACAAGCAAAAAGATGTTGTCAAATCTTTAATGATGTATTAAAATATACATTGGAGATAAAATTTTCTTAAGCAGGCGCAGTCGGGTGCTCTGTGCTTTTGAAATATTATTTATAATTTTCTTATTGTTTAACTAACTAAAATTTGATTGTATGAGGTGAGAGAAACATGCAAAAACACGATGAATTAGAAAACAAAAAAGGTATGAGCAGAAGACGTTTTCTAAGTGTTATGGCAGGTGCAGGTGTCGTTGGTGCAGCGGCTACCATGACCGGTTGTTCTCCGGTAAGCGATCCGAGCGGTACAGGTTGGTTGCCTAATCAATACCGTAACGCCAGCGATTTGCCGGCAGCAGTGAAAGGAAGAGTGCCGTTAGATCCGGACAACATTTCTTTGGTGAGAAATGACGAAAAATGTATTTTGTGCGGACAATGTCTAGAGGCATGTGAAAAAATTCAGAGTGTCTTCGGTTATTATGAATTGCCGGTGCATGATGAGTTTATTTGCGTGCATTGCGGTCAATGTTCTTTGTGGTGCCCGACCGGTGCTATTAAAGAAAGAAGCGAGATCGAAAAGGTTCAGGCTGCAATCAATAATCCTGCTGTGAAGGTTATTGTGCATACTGCTCCGGCTACTCGTGTTGGCTTTGGTGAAGAGTTCGGTCAGGGTGCCGGTGCTTGGGCTGAGGGTCAACAGATCGATGCTTTGCGTAAATTAGGCTTTGATTATGTTTTAGATACTAACTGGTCTGCCGATTTGACTATTATGGAGGAAGGCTCTGAGTTAGTTCACAGAATTACTTCCGGTGGTGTATTACCGCAGTTTACTTCTTGCTGCCCGGGTTGGGTTAAGTTTGTGGAATACTACTATCCTGATTTGATTCCGAATCTCTCCAGTGCGAAATCTCCGACCATGATGCATGGTGCAACCATTAAAACTTATATGGCTCAGGAATTGATGAAGAGAGAAGCTATTCAGGATCCTACTCAGATTTACAATGTCGCTATCATGCCATGTACTGCGAAGAAATTCGAGATCGCTCGTGAGGAGTTTAATGATGCTGCTACTTATTGGCAGGAGAAGGGCGAGAGCTGGAATACTTTAGAGAGTATGCGCGATATGGATGCTATTTTAACTGTTCGTGAGTTGGCTGATATGGTTAGAGCAGCAGGTATTAACTACAGTGAATTAGACGCCGGTGCGCAATATGATGATATCGAGGGTATCGGTTCTACTGCCGGCTTGATTTTTGCTAATACCGGTGGTGTAATGGAAGCTGCGGTAAGAAGTGCTTATTATTTGATTACCGGCAGTCAGCCTCCGGCAAATTTGTTGAATTTGACTCCTGTACGCGGTTTGGACGGTATCAAAAAAGCTACTGTGAATATCCCCGGTGCAGGTAATATTACTGTAGCTGTTGCTTCCGGTTTGGCTAATGCTCGTAAATTGTGCGAAGAAGTACGCGCTGGTAAAGCTGATTTCCAATTCATGGAGATCATGTCTTGCCCGGGTGGTTGCTCCGCCGGTGGTGGTCAGCCGAGAACTACTGTACCGCCGCAGGATTGGGTGCGTCAAGCTAGAATTGACAGCATTTACAACAAAGACCGTGCCGGTGTGGTTAATGACATCGCTGCTAATGACGGCAAGACTATGAAGTTGAATACTTCTCATATGAATCCGGAAATCAGCGCTATTTACGATGGTTTCTTGGTCAAACCGTTAAGCGAAGTGGCAGAGCATTTGTGCCATACTGAATATTATTCCAGAGCAGAGGCTTTGGATCCGAAGAAAAACTAAGGTGAGGAGGCTGTAAATAATGGCTAATAAAGGTGTATTGGTAGATATCACCAAATGTGTAGGCTGTGGCAGCTGTACCGTAGCCTGCAAAATGTGGAACAACCAGAACTATCTGGATCCGCAGACTAAAGAAATGGAAAACGCTCACGGCTTTGACGCTGAGTTAGATAGTAATACTTGGACTACTGTCCAATATGTAAAGGCACAAAAGAATGGCAAGGAAGTTTTGCGTTATGTAAAACGCCAATGTATGCATTGCCAGGATCCGAGCTGCTCGTCGGTATGTTTTGCTCATGCATTTCATCAGACCGCAGAGGGTGCTGTTCAGTACAATCCTGAATTGTGCGTAGGTTGCCGTTACTGCATGATTGCTTGTCCGTTTGATGTACCGAAATATGAATGGGAGAAAGCTTTCCCGTCTGTTATGAAATGTCAGTTCTGTAGCTCGAAATTGGCGCAGGGTGAGGCTCCGGCATGTGCGAGTGTCTGCCCGACTAATGCGTTAGTATTTGGCGATAGAGATGCTTTGTTGGCAAAAGCGCATGAGATTATTGCTGCTGAGCCTGATAAATATGTACAGCATGTTTATGGCGAGCATGAAGTTGGCGGTACCAACTGGCTTTATATCTCCGATGTACCTTTCGGTGATTTAGGCTTCCCGACCAATCTGCCTCAGACCTCTGTACCTTCGAATGTGCATAAGTTCACCAGATTTACTCCGGCTATCTTTATCGGCGGTGCGGCTTTATGGAGTGGCGTATATTTGTACACCAGCCGCAGACATGCTGTAGCTGAGCATGAGGGTAAGCATGATGAGCACACTGAAGAGAGTGCAAAGGAAGAATAATTTTGGATAAAAATTAAGGAGGTTAGATTATGGCTTCGAAAAGATGGAATTTTAGAATTACCAAAACCAGAATAGTCATGTTGGCAATTTTCTTGCTCACATTATTATTGATGGTTTGGAGATATTGTGTCGGCTTGGGTGCCAGCACGAATTTAACTGATATGTATACTTGGGGCTTGTGGATCGGCGCTGATATGAATGTCATCGCTTTGGCAGGTGCCGGGTTTAGTATGGCGATTATTACGCATGTTTTCCATGCTCACAAATATGAGCCGTTGGCTAGAAGATGCTTGTTGATGTCTTTCATCGGTTATGTTTTGGTTCTTTTGATCTTAATCGTTGAGATCGGTCGTTGGGATAACTTCTGGAGACCTTTCGTTTCTCCCGGTATCCATTCTCCGATGTTTGAAGTTTATATGTGTATCGTAGCTTATATGGTTTTGCAGGCTATCGAGTTAATTGATGTCGGTAGTGAGAAAATCGCTCCGAATTTCAATAAAAAGTTGCAAAAAATTATGCCGGTAGTATTCGTTGTAGCTTGCGTTGTACCGTTAGGTCATCAGGCTTCCTTGGGCTCTTTGTATTTAGCTATGCCGGCTAAATTGGATGCTATCTGGGCTACTACTGCTATGCCGTGGTTGTTCTTGTTGTCGGCATTCTTTGTAGGTCCTGCTGTTGGTATCTTGGAGTATATCTGGAGCAGCAAACGCTACAATATGAAAATTGATGTACCGATGTTAGTTGGTTTGACCAGAATTTCCGCTGTTTTGATGGCTGTATATTTGGTTATTAAAGTAGCTGATTTGTTTGTACGCGGTCAGATTGGACATGTGTTTGAATTCTCTACAGTAAGCAATATGTTCTTATTAGAGATCACTTTGTTGACTATCGTACCGATTATCATCACTTTGTTGCCGTTTGGTAAAACTAAAGGCGGTGTAACCGTATTTAGTATTTCCGCTGTTTGCGGTTTGGTATTGACTCGTTTGAATGTTGTCTTTACCGGTATGCACGCTCATTTGGGCGGTGGCTACTTCCCGTCTTGGTTCGAGATTTTCTCCACCATCGGTTTGTTCAGCATCTGCGTATTAGTATACTTGTATGTCACTGAAAACTTCCCTGTTTTCTATGGCTTGCCCGGTGATGCTGATGGCGAAACTGATTTGGAATCTGCTCCGAGTGGATTTAACCAAGCTATCATGTAATGATGAATTTAAGGCTGTTGCTTTGGCAACAGCCTTTTTTCTATTGCAAATATTAGTTATCCATGGTGACGGTGGAAATAGCGTCTAAAGCTACATAGGTAGTGGCAGGAGCAGTATCGGCGACTGCTTTGGCGGTGATAGCGACTACGCCCCAAGCGGCATGGGAAACAGTGCCGGTGGCTAGGGCAGTGTTATTATGCTGTAAAATTATACTATCGCGCATGGTAGAGAGGTAGGCTTGCAGAGATTCCTGGCAAGCATAGGCGCAGCAGTCGGTGCTGTGGTGCGGTGCCGGCAGATAATCCAGGCAAGCATTGCAGGTGGGGGTAAAGGCGGCTATTTGGCAGATAGGAATGATTGTGGTGATGACATTGGTATCGTTGGCAATCATGAGCAGACTGCCACAATTAGCCGGATAGAGCGAATTTAGCCTGCCGGTGACGGTGCTGCCATCTAATAGGGTGATAGTGGCGTTGGTATTAGCACAAAGGGTGATGAATTGTTGGAGGATATGGCGCATTTGGTAAAGATGGGCGCAGGAATTGTATAGGCAGTAGGGATCACGCGGCGAGCAGGATTTTTGCCCGCAAAAGCTGGCGCGGCTTTCATCAGCCAAAGGGGTTTCGTTAGGCATAGGTCAGACATCCTTTCTTTTAGTAAAATATTTTGGGTAAATTGTAGAGGTGCTTGGTATGCTATAGTTTATGTGAGGGTATGCGAATGTGTGCAGGGGATAGCTATTAATAAATTTTGCTGGTATTTCGTCGGTAGGTATGGTATAATGGATAAAATATATTTTTTAAGGAGTGGACGGTATGCAGGAGATTAATTCTTCCGAGGATTTGCGTAATTTTATTGAGTTTACGACCGGTATGGAGGAAACTGAGCAGGTAGATGAGCAACAAATCGAAAGCGAGTGGGATATGTATATTACCGATATCGAGGGGAGCAAGGCTTTGGTATTGGTCGATATGGCACTATCCGGTATTGCGCCGTTGATGGAGTATAATGTGCTGTTTGGTTTGCAGGTGGGGATTTTAGAGCCTGCGGAGGACGGCTTTTATACTGCGGAGGAGCAACCGAAATTGTTTGAGATCGAGGATCGGGCGGTGGAGATTTTTACCAAGGAAGCACCATGCCGTTTTGTAGCGACTGTGACTTCCGGTGGTAGCCGTATCATGTATTTTTATGCGAAAAACGATAATTATTTGGCAGCTTTGGTGGGTAAAATCGCAGCTGAGTATGGCGAGTATCGTTTTGATTATATGGTGC
>CAYTOM010000060.1:0-6460 GCA_964439335.1 uncultured Peptococcaceae bacterium
TCACAATTGAGAGTAATATTCAAAACCGCCTTTAAAACTGTTAAAAACGGTTTTAAAGGCGGTTGTCTTAGTACAATCCAGCTTACTGCCTATTTTAACTACCTAAGGAAACGCATTTCATTCGCCGTCCTTGCACTTGCGCGCTGCGGACTTCGCTCGGGATCAATCCTCGCTCACCCTCCCAAGTGTCAAGTCCCTTTTACGCAAAAAGACAGCAATCTGTCGATTGCTGTCTTTTATGGCTACACAGGGACTTGAACCCCGGACACTACGGGTATGAACCGTATGCTCTAGCCAACTGAGCTATGTAGCCAAAAAAGCTGATATCCAGATTCGAACTGGAGACCTCATCCTTACCAAGGATGCGCTCTACCTACTGAGCTATATCAGCATAATTGCGGGAGCAGGACTTGAACCTACGACCTTCGGGTTATGAGCCCGACGAGCTACCAACTGCTCCATCCCGCGACAATAATGTGAATGGAGGGAGAAGGATTCGAACCTTCGAAGGCGGAGCCGACGGATTTACAGTCCGTTCCCATTGGCCACTCGGGAACCCCTCCATGTTCGGGCTTTGTGCCGTCAACATTTGATATTCTACTACATTCTTTAGCATTTGTCAATACTTTTTTTTCGATTTTTTAAATAAATTTCTAACTTTCTTTTGACCCTCTGCAAGGCATTATCCACCGATTTTGTATGCCTATCCAATATCTCTCCTATTTCGACATAGGATTTACCCTCCAAATATAAAACCATTACTTTTTTCTCCAAAGGGCTCAGCATCTCATTGAGCTTTTGCTCTATATCGCTTAAATCCTCTTGGTTGATGACTAAGACCTCCGGATCGCTTAAAGTATCCTGCAACAAAGCGTCCTCGACTGTACGCTCAGAATCCTCATCAAATGCCGGCTTATTGAGTGAGACATACGAATTAAGTGGGATATGCTTTTGTCTGGTGGCAGTCTTGATAGCCGTAATCATTTGCCTGGTGATGCACAATTCGGCAAAGGCACGAAAAGAGCTTTCTGCTTTGTAATCTCTGGCAGCTTTATACAAGCCGATCATGCCCTCTTGAATGATATCCTCATGATCTGCTCCTACCAAAAAATAACTGCGTGCTTTGGAGCGCACGAAATATTTATAGCGTTCAATTAAATATTCCAATGCTAATTCATCGCCGCTACGACTTAATTCCACCAATTCTTCATCGGCTAACTCGGTATAGTTTTTCATCCTCTGCCAGCTCCCTTGCCATAGTCTGCTGCTACTTATCCTCTTTGTGAATAGCCTCCAAACGCTCCCATATTTCCTGATCCAAAACATCAGCTAATCTATTGGCAGTGTATTTTTGTTTTTGAAAGGCTTTCTTGTGACTTTTATCGGTCATTTTGATTTCGCGCTTTAATTCCTGGGCGGAAATGCGCAGTGCGCCTTTGCTCCAGACGGTTTCCTGCTGCAAGCGGTCGGAAGTCGCAACATAGACCTTGACATGCTTTGGTAATTGCGCAGTCAAGCGCTCTATTGCCATATCGGCAGTGACGCCCTCTTTAGTGAAAATGACCTGCACATTGCCGATAGTTTCGTTGGCACCTCCGCCGCCTTTCACCAAATACGCATCAAATATCACTGTCGTAATCCTGCCTGATAATGCCGCATGGACATTTAATTCCTCGATTAGTTTATCGCGAGCATATGCCATGTCCTCTTCATCACGCAGCTTAGCCAATTCCGGCCAAGCACCGATAATATTATACCCATCTACTATCAAATATTCTTTCATGCCAAAACCTACTTATATTTTCTTTGGCGCAATACTTCATACATAATAACGCCGGTCGCTACAGAGGCATTGAGGGAGTTTATCTGTCCCTGCATCGGCAGAGAAATTAAAAAGTCGCATTTTTCCGCTACTAATCTGCCTAATCCTTTGCCCTCACTACCGATGACAATAGCCAATGGTCCGGTCAAATTTTGCTTGTAAACCTCGGTGCCACCCATCGCTGCGCCGGCGACCCAGATGCCCTCTTTTTTCAAGGCTTCGATCGTCTGCGCCAAATTGCTCACGCGTGCGACCGGTACATAGGATACTGCTCCGGCTGCTGCTTTGGCTACGCCGGCGGTCAGAGCTACGGCTCTTCTTTTGGGGATAATGACTCCATGCGCCCCTACCGCATCAGCAGTACGCAAAATTGCCCCTAAATTATGCGGATCCTCTAATTCATCTAAAATAATCAATAATGGGTCTTCATTTTTCTTTCTCGCGTTAGCCAGCATATCCTGCCAATCGACATAATTAGCCTCGGCGATACTGGCTGCTGCACCCTGGTGGTTTTCCTTGGGAAACATCGCATCTAATTTAGCGCGTTCTACCAGCTGGATCTGGACACCTTTTTCCTTGGCTAAAGCCATGATTTCTTTGGCAGAGCCTTGGAGCTCGCCTTTTGCCAAATAAATTTTGTTGATTTCACTATCACTACGCAAAGCCTCGATGACCGGATTGCGTCCAAAAATATCTGCCATTATTTTAACTCTCCTAAACTTTTCGGATTTTCATTTTTATATTGCACAAAGCTATATGCCAATTCGCCCTCATGATAAATTTCGGAGCTGTCGCTGATCTGCCAATTTTCTAATTCATCTAAATTAGGAAAATATGCATCAGCCATAGGCTTTTTAGCATGAATTTTGGTGACCTCGGCAATCGTGCAATAATCTATTAATTTGCGATAAATTGTCTCGCCGCCGATGATATAGATATCATCGTCCTGCTTTTTTAAATACTCACGCAACTCGTCCATATTGTGGCAAGCTACTACCGTATCGGGCAAATCATGACTTGATAAAACGACATTAATTCGATTGGGCAATGGCGCTGATTTCGGCATAGACTCCAAAGTTTTGCGCCCCATGACGATAATATGCCCGGTAGTTAAGCTTTTAAAGCGTTTGAGATCCTCTTTGATATGGTAAAGCAGATTGTTTTGATAGCCTATCGCCCAATTTTCATCTACTGCTACAATTAATTTTATCATCAGATCGCCACCAGTACTTTCTGTCCTAATTTGTGATATTCATAACCCTCTAAGGTGAAATCCTCCACTTTAAATTGGTAGAAATCCTTGACCTCCGGATTTATCACCAATTTTGGTGCCGGCAGAGCTTCTTTAGCAAGCATTTCCTCTACCAAAGGCACATGACGGTCATAAATATGCGCATCGGCTATGACATGTACTAATTCTCCGACCTCTAAATCGCTGACCTGAGCCAGCATATGCACTAAAATCGCATATTGGCAGACATTCCAATTGTTCGCAGTCAGCATATCCTGGGAGCGTTGATTTAAAATAGCATTGAGCTTATTACCCGTTACATTAAAGGTCATACTATAGGCACACGGATACAAATTCATTTTGTGTAAATCAGCATGATTATAAATATTAGTCATAATGCGTCGGCTGGTAGGATTGTTCTTTAAATCATACAGCACGCGGTCTACCTGGTCAAATTCACCCTCACGATACTGATGCTTGACCCCTAATTGATAGCCATATGCCGCACCGATACTGCCCTCAGCATCAGCCCACGAATCCCAGATGTGGCTGTTTAAATCATGGATATTGTTCGACTTTTTTTGCCATATCCACAGCAATTCATCAATAGCCGCCTCCAAATTAGTCTTGCGCAGGGTCATAATCGGAAATTCTCGGCTTAAATCATAGCGATTAATTACGCCAAAGCGCTTGATCGTATGCGCCGGTACTCCATCTGCCCAATGGGGGCGTACCTCGTAGGCTTCATCACTACAGCCGCAATCAATAATTTCTCTGGTATTTGCTTTAAATATCTCATCAGCGTAACTCATAGTATACTCCTCTCCGGCTTATTTCACTACTACCGATTCAATTTGCTCTAAAAGCCACATCAAGCGCTCTTCATTGCCACACAAATACAAATATCCGACCAACGCCTCCATACCGGTACTGCGATGATAGGTCTGAACATTAGCATTTTTAGGCACTTGGACACCTTTGGCATTGCGTCCACGGCGGACTATGCTCAATTCCTCCTCGGATAATTCCTGCTCTACTTTGGCTAATAAATCCGACTGTGTATTGTTGTTCACGCGATTAATCGCCAGCTTGTGCAAAGTATGTACCTTGTGGCTTTGCTCCAGCAAATGCGTCCGCACATATAATTCATACACAGCATCACCGATATAAGCCAAAGCCAAAGGCGGTAATTGAGCCGGTGGTATATCTAATTCATATTCCAACAAAATTAAAACCTCTTTCATTATAGCGTAGGCATATGCCCCTGGGCATATACTCCTAATTCTATAATTATAACTTTTTTTTAGGCGCAAATCAATATATTTCTTAATTCTTTAGAGAATTTCCCGCTAAAGAAACTACCAAAGAAACTCCAAAAGAAAAAGCACTTTCTGTAGAAAGTGCTTTTTCTTTAAATTATAATGCAAATCAAACCGCCGCTACCATCATTAGTAATTCGGCGTACTGTCTCGCGCAATTTTTTCTGGACATTTTCCGGCATTTTTTGCAGCTTGCTCTCCATATTTTCTCGCACCAGCTCATATAATTGCTTGCCGAAAATATCATACTGCCAGACCTGCATCGGATCCTCTTCAAATTTAGCACGCATATAGCCTGCTAAATCCTCGCATTGCTTTTCCGAACCCATCATCGGCACCAATTCGCTGGTGATATCGCTACGGATAATATGCAGTGTAGGTGCATTAGCCTTTAATTTTACGCCGTAAATGCCGCTTTTTTTCGTCACCTCGGGCTCCTCCAGCTGCATTTCTTCGATAGTCGGCACCACCATGCCATAGCCTTTTTCATGGGCATCGTTTAAAGCCTGCTCGAGCTTATCATACTCCTTTTTCGCATGAGCAAATACTCTGGTCGCTGCCAAAATATCGTGCAGTCCTTCGGCTTCGATGCCGCTCACTTCGGCATAAACTCGGTAAAATAGGTCATCTTCCGCACTCATTTCGATACTGGCTATCCCACTGGACAAATCCATGCTTTCGAGGACGATATCCTTGACAAAATCATACGCCGCCAAAGTCTCTATTGATTGGTCGATATCACGCAGTCTTTTGACCTGGCTTATTGCCGCATGGACAGCGTCCTCAAATTTAGCGCGCAACCAATGGTCATAGTCTAATTCCTCTACCCAGCGTGGCAAGCCGATATTGACCTCTGAGACCGGAAATTCAAACAGTATTTCCTCCAAAATAGCCATAATGCCTGCCTCATCCAGCTCTGCTACATTAGTAGCCAAGACCGGCACCTGATATTTCGCCTCTAATTCAGCCGCTAAAGCTATACTGTCCTCATGCTCCGGCACTACGGTATTTAAAACGACGATAAACGGCTTATTCAGTTCCTGTAGCTCGCCTACCGCTCTTTCCTCCGCCGCGATATATGCCTCTCTGGGCAAATCGGTAATTGTACCGTCTGTCGTCACCAATATGCCCATCGTCGAATAATCGGTTATCACCTTGCGCGTGCCGATTTCCGCCGCTTCCTCAAAGGGAATGGGGTGATCATACCATGGCGTGCGTACCATGCGTGGACCATTTGCCTCCCTAAAGCCCAACGCCCCCTCCACCGCATAGCCTACACAGTCAACCAGGCGGATTTTGGCAGTAATGCCCTCCTTGACCTCAATAGAAATCGCCTCGTCCGGGACAAATTTCAGCTCAGTCGTCATAATCGTTTTACCTGCTCCGCTTTGCGGCAAAGCATCGGTAGTTCTGGCGCGGTCGTATTCATCGCTGATACGCGGCAAAACTATCAAATCCATGAACTTTTTGATAAAGGTTGATTTGCCGGTACGCACCGGACCTACTGCCGAAATATAAATATTGCCTCCGGTACGATTAGTTATATCTTCAAAAATAGTCATTTCCTCCGCCATATATTTTCCTCCTCAAGATTAAATTAGCACTATACTTTATGCCAATTCCCCTTGATTTAGAACACTTTTATAACGGTACATATGCCTCAATCAAAAACGGAGCCCCATCGGCGAGTTTTGCTTTAAACCAAGCAAACGGGATATACATATAGCCACAATCTGTAGGGCCATTTTCGTCCTTGCCCCAGCTTTGCACCACTCGTACCAATTCGCTATCTAAATCATAGCCTACTGCCACCATAGAGTGCCCGCCTATCTTGCGCCCATTGATTTTAGGCGCTACTACTCCTTTTTTTGCCTCATAAAAGTCCGTAAAAATTATCAGTGAAAAAATCACCGGCAAATCCTGCGCCAATGCCAGCAATATATCATCTAAATCTCCCAAGCGCGCAAAATCAGCAATCCCGTAGTTTTCAGCCTCATCTAGCAGATATGCCCCATATTTGCGCGTAGGAAACGGTGCAACCAAGGTCTGCTGATTGGTAGCATAGGATTCCTCTAAGCATACTCCACG